>CAZBGG010000026.1:0-12651 GCA_964491305.1 uncultured Methanosarcinales archaeon | reverse complement strand
TTATAGGCTTGATTCTTGTAATTTTAATAATATGTATAAGTATATAAAAAGTGATCCTCGCTTTATCGGTTTAAAAAAACAAAAGAGGCAGATAATATTTAATTGGGTAAAAAGAGAGTATAAAAACACCCTAAAGGCTCGCCAAGCGGGCGTGAGAGTTCCTACGCCACTGGCATTTATAAATAATGTACTTGTACTGGAACAAATAGGACTAGAAGAACCGTCTCCTCAGTTAAAGGACAAACATCCTGATAATGCTGAGGAATTTCTGAATGAAATCATAAAAAGCCTTAGAAAACTATATACTGTGGCCGGGCTTGTACATGCAGACATCTCTGAGTACAACATACTTAATTTTAATGGTCATCCCGTTTTTATTGACTTTTCACAGTCGACTGTTACAAGGGACAGTGCAGCAGAGGATTATTTAAAAAGAGATATTGAAAATTTAAAGAGGTTTTTTAACAAGGTAGGTATAGAAGTCGATTCTTCAGAGCTATTTTTTCAAATTACTTCTAATAGATGAAGGGGGCTTTTGCTTTGTAAGATGAATCTCATAAGAAAAAGTCTTTTAAGCCTTTTAATTTCTTAAATCGAAAACTATTAATATAAGAATTTATCCAACAACAAGTGTTGTATTGATATTTCGATAAAATGGCTAAAATAATGACTGTTGAGGATTCTGGGCTTGTAAGGTCCATTATAAAGAAAATTTTGATAGAAGGGGGATATGAGATTGTAGAGGCCTCATCAGGACAGGATGCCATTGAATTATATAGATTGGAGAAACCAGATTTAGTTTTTATGGATATTAATCTTCCCGATGTCTCAGGAATTGATGTGACAAAAGAATTGTTGACAATAGATTCTGATGCAAAGATTATTATGTGTACAATTGTTGAGTCTGAAAAGTATAGAAAAGAAGCAATAGAGGCGGGGGCAAAGGATTATCTTGTCAAGCCTTTTAGTAAAAAAGAAATAATAGATGTAGTAAATAAGTATTTATGAAGGGTTAGAGGTGAACTATAATGGGTGCTAATGTTTTAATTGTTGATGATTCTGCTTTTATGAGAAATATGTTGAGGAACATTATTACGCAGGCAGGAGCTAATGTGTCTGGGGAGGCAGCGGATGGCCAAGAGGCAGTTGATAAAACTAAAGAGCTTCAGCCACAGATAGTCTTTTTGGATATAATGATGCCGAATGTAAATGGTCTAGATGCTTTAAAACAAATAAAACAGGAGTTTCCCGATGTAAAGGTTGTAATGTGTACTTCCGCGGGGCAAGAAAAGATAATTGCTGAAGCGGTTGAATCGGGCGCTTCCGAGTTTGTTAAGAAACCATTTAAGCCGGACGAAGTAAGTCAGGTTATAGCAAAATTATCGTAATAAAGAAGAGGTGTTGATTTATGCCAGAGGTATTGATTGTTGATGATTCCGTTTTTATAAGGAACATATTGAAAGACATGTTGGGTAGATTGGGTGTCCAGGAGATAGATGAGGCTTCTGATGGGCTTGATGCTGTGGAGAAAACAAGGAGAAACAATTATTCTCTTATTTTCATGGATATAATGATGCCTAAAATGGATGGGTTGCAAGCCATAAGGGAGATAATGGCCGCAAATCCTGAGCAAGAGATAATCGTTTGTACTTCTGCCGGCCAGGAAAAAATTGTAAATGAGGCAGTTGAGGCGGGAGCGAAAGAGCTGATCCTAAAACCTTTCGATATGGTTGAGGTTAAAGAGATTACTAACAAATATCTTTCAAAGGGCGGTGAGTAAGGGCTTTTAGAAATGAATTCGGTTTTAATTGTAAGTAGCTCAAGGTTAGTGTGGGGAGTATTGAGGCGGATAATAGTCGAAAACCCCAATTTATCTTTAGTTGATTATTCTAGTAAGGGGCAAGACGTACTGAATAAAATTAGTAACAACGACCCAGGCTTGGTAATTATTGATTTAAATTCTGAGGGCCTGGATGGCACTAATCTAATTCAGCGTATCACGAGACAATACAAAAAACCTATTATTTTGGTGGGGGAAGAAGGAAAAGACAAGCATTTGGCTACGTTTAGTGCATTAGAGGCGGGAGCGGTTGATTTTATAACCATGCCGGTGGAGCTTGAAGATAACTCCGATTTTATTTTATTTAAAAAAAATCTTCTTGATAAGCTAAGTATTGCTTTGGTATCCAGACCCAGAGAAATTTTGTCTGGGAGGAAAAAATTAGTTCACCGGTTTAAGAAAACAACAGATAAGATAGTTATGATTGGGGCTTCTACAGGCGGCCCAAGTACCATAAAAAAACTTTTTTCTGAGCTTCCTGGAAATCTACCTTTTTCAATTTTAGTTGTTCAGCATATGCCAAAAGGATTTACGAAATCTTTTTCTGAAAGATTGAATAAAACAAGCGATTTTCTGGTAAAAGAGGCAGAAGAAGGTGAAATTTTAGAAGAAAATACAGCTTACATCTGCCCTGCTGATTATCATATGGCTGTTGTTGAACAGGGCAAAGAGACAAAAATTTCTCTCAATCAATCGGAAAAAATTAAAGGAAACAGACCGAGTTATGATTTTTTAGCTAAGAGTGTTGCTTCATTGTTTAAAGAAAGGACAATCATGGTGGTATTAACAGGGATGGGCAAAGATGGTACAGAAGGGGCGGCGAAGGTTCGTGAGAACAACGGTGTTGTGTTGGCCGAATCGGAGGAATCGTGTATTATCTATGGTATGCCGAAATCTGTTATGGATAAGAATCTTGCGAGTCGAGTCGTCTCGCTCGATAAATTGCCGGTTTCGATAGTCCAAGAAGTTGAGAAATGAGATTGTTTTTTTTGTTTTTTAGATGGAAGGTTTTGAGATTACTTGTAGGTCTCTATCAAAACAAAAAAGTTACTTCTTTTAAGTAGCAAGGATAAACTTTTATATACGGCGAGGTGTATGAATAACAAGGTTTCCAAAGAATTTGTAGTAAAAGTTTTTTTAAAAAAATTGGATTGATCACAAATGACCCAAAACCAGTATAAAGAGCAGTTTATATCCGAATCCAAGGACCACATTGAATCAATTAATCGAAGTCTACTAGAGTTTGAAAAGGACACTTCTAATAAGGAAGTTATTGATAATCTCTTTCGTTCATTTCACACTTTGAAAGGCAACTCCTCAACAATGGAATTTAATAAATTTGCTGAGATTGCCCACCATTTAGAAGATTTGCTTGATAGAATAAGAAACGACCGAATAAGCGCAGGATCCGAAATCGTTGAAATCTTATTCAAAGGGGCTGATTGTCTTGAAAACAGCCTTTGTTTAGTAGCAGAAGATAGGCCTGAAGATATTGATGATAACGGAATCATTGAAGAAATAAAAAGGATTGTGGGTTGTTCGGGGGAAAGTACAGCAAGTGAGATAAACCAAAGTTTTGCAATCGAATTTACGGAAGAAGAAAAAGAGAAAATAGACAAAATAAAAAAAGAAAAAAACCTTTATTATATTACTTTAGAATTTGATATGAAAAATTCTTTGAAGGGCGCAAAAACTCTTATTGTTTTACGTAATCTAGATAACAACTGCGAAATCATAAAGACTTTTCCTTCCCAGGAAAAAATTAAAAGTTCAAATTTTGATACGAAAGTGTGTATTCTGGTAGCAACTGATGAAGAGAAAGATTTCTTGATGAAAATATTAGAAAGTATAACAGGTCTAAGTTCTTATGAGGTTTCCCATTATGATGATGATAAAAATGTCTCAGAAGATTCTGGAAATGAAAATAAAAAAGACGATAACAAATTCAAGGAAGCGGACAAACATAAAATTGCGAAGCAGCAGCAGGAAGCTATGTCAAAGCAGATTCAAAGTGTCAAGATAGACATTAAAAGTCTTGATAATCTTATGGATTTAGTGGGAGAGCTATTAATCAGCAAAGTACGTCTAGAACAATTTTCTAAGCAGAACCCCGATAAAGAATTTAATTCTGTTGTTGACAATCTCTCAAGGTTGACAGTGGATATACAAGATGAAGTGATGAAGCAGAGAATGATACCAATAGGGTATATCTTTAATCGTTTTCCCAGGATGGTAAGAGACCTGGCGAAAAAGGAAAATAAAAAAGTTAATCTTGTGATAAAAGGACAGGATATTGAGTTTGACAGAACAATATTGGATGAAGTGGGCGACCCTCTTGTTCATCTATTGAGAAATTCTGTTGATCACGGGATAGAAACAGTTGAGGAGAGACAGCAGAAGGGAAAAGAACCTGAAGGGACAATCACTTTGGTTGCAAAAAAGGAAAAGACCAACGCAATTATTGAAATTATTGATGATGGCGAAGGAATTGCTCCGGAAAAAGTAAAGGAGAGCTCTATAAAGAAGGGAATAATAAAGAGGGAGGAAGCGGAGCAGCTAACGGACAAAGAATTAAAAAGGTTGATTTTTCGACCAGGTATAAGTACAAACGAGAATGTCACCGAGGTTTCCGGAAGAGGAGTTGGAATGGATGTGGTAGAAAACAAGATAAAGAACCTGGGGGGCAACGTGAAACTTGATTCGGAGCCGGGCAAAGGCACCAGTATAAAACTAATGCTTCCTTTAACTCTTGCTATAGTAAACTCCCTTATAGTTTCAATAGATGAATCTAAATACGCAATTCCTTTATCAACTATTGTAAGGACAGTCAAGGTTAAAAAAGGAGATATAAAAACAATTCACGGAAATTCTGTTTTTTTGCTAATGAACGAGGATTTGCCTATGGTTTGGCTTTCCGAGTTATTGCATGGAATCCCTGCTAAGGACTTGGATACTTATACGGTGATTGTTATTGAAAAAGATGATAACAAGATTGGTGTTGTTGTTGACTCGATTGTAACTCAGCAGCAAGTGTTAATAAAAGGCCTTGACGAGATGGTAAAAGGGGTGAAGGGTTTAGGTGGTGCAACAATACTTGGTGATGGAATGGTTTCAATGATATTGGATTTTGCCACTCTTTTTGATTAGATTTTAAATCTTTTATTAAAGTTAGGCATGTTTTGAATTAAAAGTTTGATTTGTAGATTGGTCCAAAGAAAAGAAAACAATATAAATAATTGGTGTTGTAATAGGAAAGAATAAAAGTGATTTTATGGAAGAAAAACTAGAACTTAAGGACATGGAACTTGATGCAATCAAGGAGCTTGGTAATATTGGGGCAGGGAATGCGGCAATATCTCTCTCAAAAATACTTAACAGGAAAATAGACATGGATGTTCCCGAATCAAAATTTGTTCCGATAAAGGATTTTTCCCAAGAATTTGGGGGCCCGGAGAAAATTGTGATGACGATTTATTCTCCCATATTAGGTGGTCTTTCAGGGGAGACACTTTTTATTTTTTCAAGAGAATGTGCTCTTGGCCTTGTAGACCTGATGATGGGGAATGAAATTGGCGAAACAAAGATAATGGATGAGTTAAGCGAATCAGCTTTTAAGGAAATGGCCAACATATTTATTGGCGCTTATTTAAATGCAATTTCTGATATGGTAAAGATTAAGGCTCTTCCAGGAGTCCCAATTGTGGCAACGGATATGGTTCAGGCTATATTGGATAATGTTCTCATGAAAACAAGTGAGTACGCGGATAACATTTTATGCAATAAAGCAAATATTACTATAAACGAGCAGAAAGTAATAGGCGAGTTTTTGTTTTTGTTTGACGCGAATACATTGAAAGTTCTTTTAGAAAGCTTAAACAGCAACTTTAGTCAGGAGATTAAACAGAGTTCAAATGACATGTGAAATTAATGTGAAAATGGGGAGGCTTTATGTTGTAAATAAACCCGCTATCTTGACTTGTCTTGGTCTTGGCTCTTGTGTTGCACTGATGTTACATGATAAAGAGGCAAAGGTGTCTGGTCTCGCCCACATTATGCTTTCCGATAGCAATAAAGCAAGATTCAGTGAAACCAGCTATAACGTAGTTTTGGCTGAAAACAACGAATATTGTGTTAAAACTTTTAAAAATTCAATTGCTTCTATGGGATATGAAATCCAAGCAATAACTGATAGTACTGAGTTAACCATAAGAAAATATAGAGAGATTAATCCTCGCCTGCTTCTTTTGGACGCTAACCTTACTAAAAATTGCGATTTTGATTTAATAGAAGAAATCCTAAAGATGGATGGCTCAGCTAATATTGTTGTTACAAATGTTGATTCTTCAACAGATTATCTTGATTTTTTTGCTAAGGGCGCCATAGATTTTATATCAAGGCCCGTAACAAGAGAAAAAATAACGCAATCTTTTGATATTATAAATTCGGTTAGACATATTAGGTTTGCCGATGTTGCCATTGAAAAGATGTTAAATAGGATGTTGTCTGAAGGTGCTTCAATAAAAAACATTAGGGCAAAGATGGCAGGGGGAGCAAATATGTTCAACCATTCCCAGACTAATTCAAGAAATATAGGGGAGGAAAACTCCTCAAAAATAGATGAAATCTTGAAAGAGAAAGGGATATACGTGGTTGCAAGGGATGTGGGGAGCAATTTTGGTCGTACCGTAAGATTTAATACTGAAGAATTTAGTGTTTCAGTTAAGAGTAAGGAGGGTATAAAGGAGATATAAAATGGGGGACGACGATTTTATTTCTGCTTTTAATGTGGTTGACCCCGAGAAATGGGCCGATTTAAAAGAGAAAATTGGGAAAACACTTAATTTTGATACGCATAGTTATAGAGATAAGTTTCTTATGAGAAGGGTTGAATGCAGACTAAGAAGGAATTCTATATACTCTTATGAGGAATATTCAAGATTTCTTGATGAACATCCAGAGGAAAGGAAGTATCTTGAAATAGACCTTACTATACACGTAACACGATTTTTCAGAGATGTCAGTCTTTTCAGAGAATTGGAAGAGCTCGTTTTTCCACAGGTGATAAAGGAAAAATTAGAAGAAAAAGACTTTTATTTGGATATCTGGTCGGCGGGATGCTCAACCGGGGAAGAAGCGTATTCAATATCTATGATTATAAATGAAATATTACAAAATGATTCGAAAGGTATTAAAGTTAGAATTATGGGTTCAGATATTAGCAAGAGGACCGTGGCTAACGCTTTTTTGGGGGTTTATAACAAGGAGAGTTTGCTAGAGATACCGGAAAAATATAAAAAGAAATATCTTACTGAAAGTAACGGAGTGTATTCAGTTGTCCCTGAAATAAAAAAAAATGTACTTTTTGAAGTTGAAAGCATAATTTATCCAACCAATAAAAGGGGTTTTGATTTTATTTTCTGTAGGAACACTATTATTTATATGGAAAAGAACACTAAAGCTAAGTTGTTTCAAACATTATATGATAAGTTAAAAAAAGGAGGCTTTCTGGTTCTTGGAAAGACCGAATTTTTAGATGGGGACGCGAGAAAAAAATTCCACCCTTATAATTCTACTGAAAGAATATATAGGAAGCCGAAATAAACATGCGTAAAATATATATATGAGCGAATTATTGAGGATATGGAGGGATTTTAGGTTTAAATTTTAAGGGGCAAAAATGGATAATGAAAAAAAAGGGGATGAAGAGAGCGGAGGCAATGTTTCCGAGAGGCAGATGGTTGTTTTTACTCTTTCTGGTGAAGAATTTGGTGTGGACATTAACGAGGTAAATAGTATAATTAAGATGACTCCAATAACCAAGATACCTAATTCACAGGATTATCTAGAGGGAGTTATTAATTTAAGGGGCAGAATAATTGTGGTTGTTGATTTAGCAAAAAAATTGGGTCTTCCATCCAAAGAAAGGGACAAGGATACAAGGATTATAATTATAGAAACAAAAGAGACAATGGTTGGTATGATTGTTGATCATTCCAGAGAAGCTATAAGAATTTCTGAGGACCAGATAGAGCCTGCTCCTCCGCTTATTGTTCAAAAGATAGATGCAGACTTCCTTGAAGGAGTTGGCGTTATAGGGGAGAGGTTACTGATTATTTTGGATTTAGCTAAGGTTTTGAGTGTTGAGGACATGAATTCAATAAAAGGATCGCAGTCCCAAGCTGAAATGGCAGACCAATCTGCTTCAGAAGAGAAGGGAGAGACCGATGGAGGTCCAGAAGGGCAAGATGATCATGGACATTGATATAAGGCTTGTTTAATATACCTATGTGTGCATATCATAAACATATATAACCTGGGTGATGTTTCGTTGAAAATAAAAAAATGGATGAAAAGGAATGTTAACACGATACAGGAAACAGCTAATGTTTTCGATGCCGCTGTCAATATGAAGGATAATTTTGTTTCAAGTTTGATAGTTGTTGTTAATGGGCAACCTCTTGGCATTGTGACTGAGAGGGATATTGTTTATAAGGCCGTGGCGCTGGACAAACCTTCTAAGGAAACAAAAGTGAGCGACGTGATGACAAAAACTCTTATTAAAGCTAATATCAACGATTCTGTTGCTGAAGTTAGCAGAAGAATGGGTCTTGCAAAAATAAAACAGATCCCTATAGTAGATGAGGATAACACTTTAGTTGGCATAGTTACCTCAACGGACCTGGTAAGGGTAATTTCTCATTTTCAAAAGGATATGGATGCCATAACAGGAAAATAAAAAATTTTATATTTATAAGAATTTCTTAAATATATAATGGCGAGTTTTAAGGAAATTGTTACAACATTCGCCAAACAATCATTAGGTGGTTTGGCGGGAGAAATCCTATTGGAAGATTATTGTAAAAAGTTTAATATAAAAGATCTCTCGCTACTAAACGAAGAACAGCAAGCAAGGTTT
The DNA here is from genome assembly GCA_964491305.1 of uncultured Methanosarcinales archaeon. GTDB lineage: Archaea > Nanobdellota > Nanobdellia > Woesearchaeales > DSVV01 > CAZBGG01. The sequence continues at coordinate 3,895 of CAZBGG010000026.1, read as the reverse complement.
ATTGATGCTTTCTTGTGGGGTGTTTTTCACAGGCATTTCCCAAAAGAAAAAATCGATTCCTTGAGGCTTCAGCTAAACCTTCAATTTTGTGTATCCGACGCAACAAAAGTAATTTCGAAGATGCTTGGCAAAAAAATTTCTATGAAGCCACTTAATATCAAGATGCAATCCTTTGAAAAGTTCCAAAGAAAGGTTGGGAATCTTGAGGAAGGTTTTGTTCTTATTCCTGTTGAATTGTCGGGCTATATAAAGGCTACAGCGTTGATTTTTATTTACAAAGATAGTGCGCCCGTTTTGGGGAACGTTATGCTTAAGTCAATGCTTGGAATTGATAAGTCAGATGACCATATTGATGATATGAAAATGTCTGCCATAACTGAATTTTTCAGCATTGTTGTTCCTACATTTGCTGATAAGGTTGCAAACACGCTAAACCAAGAGATTTTTTTGAATATGGTTGAAAGTGATATAAAGAATGGCCAGGTACAAATAGACAAGGTAATGGAAAAGATTAATTTAGAGGACAAATCGAATTCCAAGGTTAAGAAAATATTGTCTTCTCCACTAAGTATTTTTATTCAAGAATCATGTTATGTTGGTGGAATGGGGTTTCTACTTATGGAGTCGGACGGAGAAATCTTATCACAATCTATGAACAAAACAAAAATTAAGGCCGATGATACAATCGAGGAAGTAGATCTTCAAAAGATTGAGATACCAAAGGATATTAACCGTTACAGAGGATTAACCATCTTTTTGAAGAATTTTATAACAAATGGTGACAACGTAAAAAAGATAATAGAAGAACTGATGGAAGACATAGGAATAGAGAGCTTGAATACTGCCTCTATAGCAAAAAGAAGAAAGCTTGCAAACAGAATAGTTGAAGAGAATTTCTCAAACAATTCTCCAAAAGTAGTTGAGTTTGTTTACGATGGTTGCATTAGCATACTGGGTCTGTGATAAGGAAAAATAGCATTTACTTGTTAAGTGAGCTAAGATATTCTGATTTATACTTGAAACCTCTCATTTTGGCCAGCTTTTGAATGCCTTTATCAAAACCCGAGCCATACTGAGCTCCAATCTTTTTTCTCATGGCAGTATCATGGTCAAGGCCCAACTCAATGGCAGACTCCCTTAATATAAGTTTATTTTCTCCTTTTTTTATCTTATATTTTCCGGGGATTTTTAATGCGAATTCCACAAGCTCTTTGTCAAGTAGGGGCGTAAAAAGATTGGTCCCAAAGTGTTCTGCAATCGCGTTGTCCCTATCCAGGTCCCTCTCTCTTATATTAGCAAGCCCTATCCGGCATTCTTCATTAATATCCTTTGCCTGTGCATGTCTTTCATATCCTGCAAAAATCTCTTCTGAGCCTATTCCTGACATCAAATTTTTAATTCCTTGGCTTGCTGCTTTCCTAATTGAGAGGTAAATTGGTATTGCTACACCTATTTTTACAACATTTTTACTTTGTATAATTTTCATTATTTTTTTGATTATCTCTTCCATCTCCTCTATTCTAATAGTTGAAATTTCGAGCGGCAGATCATATTTCTTCGCAACTACTTTTGATGCGGAAAAGTCCTTTGCCTCTGAAAAAGTTTTTTCATTTAATGCGGAACTAAAACAGAATATGTTTTTGTCGGTTTTTTTCAACAAAAAAGCTATCAGGGACGAATCTATCCCACCTGAAAAAAGCACACCTATGTTTTTCTCTTTAGGCAAATTTTTTTCTATGGCGCCTTTTAATTTTTTATTAAGCTCCCTAATAATTTCTTTTTTTTCCATATTACTTCTTTCAGTTTCTGATTTTGATTAAAAAACTTTTGCCTTGTTTCATATGGCTAAAACCTTAATCATCTTTTCAGGCTTTATTAAATGCTTTGAACGGGCCAAACGTTTAAAATATTGAGTTACAGGGCCTGTAATCTTTGAATTTAATCGAAAGCTATATAAATACCTGTTTGTTTTTATCCTAAGTGCGATTGGCTTTTCCTGGGTTGATTGAAGGGCTTTTTAAGGTTTAAGAGATTAAGAATGGCTAAAGAAAACTACGATGAAGATAAGGGGGACTTTTATTCGGACGAGGCTCCTGAGGAGGATTTTAAATCCTCTGAAGACCATGAAGTCACTAAAGAGGCTTTTAAAAAAGATTTAAAGCCTATCGAAAACGAAATGAGGAATTTCTATCTGGACTATGCAATGTCGGTGATTATTGGAAGAGCGCTTCCCGATGTAAGGGATGGTCTTAAGCCCGTACACAGGAGAATTATTTATTCAATGAATCTTCAAGGCATGCAGCACAATAAGGCTTATAAAAAATGCGCGAGAATCGTTGGTGATGTTCTAGGACGATACCACCCCCATGGCGATAGCTCTGTTTACGACGCCCTTGTTCGTATGGCACAGTCTTTCTCTTTGCGTTATCCCTTGATAAACGGCCATGGGAATTTTGGTAGTATTGATGGGGACAGGGCCGCGGCTATGAGATATACCGAGGCGAGACTTCAGAAGATTTCAGATGAATTTGTAGCCGATATTGAAAAGGAAACAGTTGATTTTATGGATAACTTTGATGGTACCCTCAAAGAGCCTACCGTTCTGCCAGCAAAATTACCTAATCTCCTTGTAAATGGCACAAGCGGAATCGCTGTAGGTATGGCAACAAGTATACCTCCTCATAATATTTCCGAAATATGCAAGGCATCAATCGAGCTGCTCGACAATGCCGATCTGACTGTTACTGATCTAATGGAGACTGTCAAGGGGCCTGATTTTCCAACCGGAGGTATAATTTGTGGAATGCAGTCTGTGAAAAAAGCTTATGCAACGGGACATGGTAAGGCCGTTGTGAAGTCAAAAATACAAGACGAGGAAGTGAAAGGAAGAAAATGTCTAATTGTCACGGAAATTCCTTATATGGTAAATAAGTCAATGCTTGTTGAAGAAATAGCAGCAAATGTAAACAATAAAAATATACAGGGCATAGCTGACATAAGAGACGAATCTGACAGGACAGGTACCCGGATTGTGATTGTTCTAAAAAGGGATGCTAATAGAGATATTGTTTATAGACAGCTTCTTAAATATACAAGGCTACAGACAACAATTGGAATGAATCTTCTGGCCTTAGTTGATAATGCTCCAAAAGTAATGAATATAAAGGAAATAATTGAGCATTTTATTAATCACAGGAAAGATGTTATAACACGAAGAACCCAATTTGATTTAAGGAAGGCAAGAGAAAGAGAGCATATTCTAAAAGGCATTGTAATTGCTCTTGACAATCTTGACCCAATTATAGAGCTTATAAGGGGGTCAAGTTCTACTGACGAGGCAATGAAGGGTCTTATGGGAGGTTATGGATTAACGGACAAGCAATCCAAGGCAATCCTTGAGATGCGTCTTCAGCGCCTTACAGGCCTTGAACAGGACAAGGTAAGGAGCGATCTTGAGGCAACCATAAAACTTATTAAAGAACTTGAAAGTATTCTCGCTTCAGAAGAAAAAATCAAACAAATCATAAAGGATGAATTAAGAGAGATTATCAAGTCCTACGGGGATAATAGAAAGACCGAGATAACATTTGATGAAGATGAAGATGTTGAAATAGAAGATTTAATAGAAAAGCACGATGTTGTTGTTACTGTAAGCCATTCAGGATACATAAAAAGAATTCCTCTTTGTACTTACAGGGCCCAAAAAAGAGGTGGTAGGGGCATAATCGGTGCTACAACTTCCAAAGAGGAAGATGTGATTGAGCATTTGTTCATTGCAAACACTCATGATTATATACTGTTTTTTTGTGACGATGGCCAGGTTCATTGGCTAAAGGTATGGAAAATACCTGAGGCGGGTCGGTACACTTCTGGAAAGGCCATAGTTAACCTTCTT
>CAZBGG010000025.1:0-12787 GCA_964491305.1 uncultured Methanosarcinales archaeon | reverse complement strand
AGGAGAGGTTCCGTATAAGGAATTTGAGAGTGCCGATAAAGATTCCAGGCAGTATAGGATTTATATAGAGATGGATAGGACTTTAAGTAATGAAGCAAAAAGATGCGCAGGCGGAACTCTTGTGGTGACAAGGACTACAGGTGAGGCAGGGGATAGCGCAGTTGGCTTCTTTCCCGGAAGTGAGAAGGAAGAAGGTTTTTATGTAGATTGTATGCATGGTCAAAGCTCCGACGAGCTTTTGCATAATAGTTCTGTTGGTGAAGGGGGTAAGCCTGATGCAAGTATGTTAAGTGGATGTTATGATGAGAGTTGTCCGCAGTTTGATGGCACTAAATGTCCAAGATGGTTCAGCCTGGTAGGTGCAGAAGGTGGGTCAAAAGGTTATGCTGATATTAATCCTGCTGAAGGATTGTGGTCCTCTTTGAAATGTGTCTGCCTTCCGGCGATTCTTAGGCACTTACAAAACTATAAAAAAATAATGGTAGGGGCTAAGAAATGCCTTGAGCAGGCTAAGATTGGTGAAGTTAGGGCAGGATATTGCGAGAGGCTGCTTGCTCAGTTTATTTGTGATATATTGATAGAGGCTTTCAGGTTTGCCATGAGTATAGATTATGATAGTAGCGCAGGCGGCGCAAGCGATGGTACTGCGAGAGGTGCTTTGTCCAACTACCAGGAAGGGAGTGAGAGGGTTTCTGATAGTTTATCCGATAGATATGGTGATGTTGCGCAGGAAAGACTAGGCCTATCCAGTGACCAGCTTGTTCATAAGGCTTGTGTTGTTGCTGTAACCGGGGATGCTTCCCTTCTTGAAGGTTTGTTTGATAATTTTGTGGACACATTTGATGTGGAGCCGACTGCCACTGTATCTGGTGAAAGCAGGCCATACGGTTTTGATCCTTTCACGGGTAAAATGTCAATAAATTATAACATATATGTAGGCATTGTTCCGGGTGGCGATACTGATGTAAGGCTTATGCTTGAATGTGACCCCAACGCTCCGGGTGGCGAGTATTGCGGTACTGGTGCATCACCTGTTGATATAACCCATCTTACACAGGCAAGGCTTTCTGCAGAAAGTCCTTCGGTAAATCAGAATGTTAATCATCTTGACAGAGAAGCAGTGTTTTGGTATAACAAAGTATTGCTTCATCTGGATTACAGTGTGGCTGGTGAAAGCAAATCGAAAACTATTGAGAATGAAATATGGAGGAAGGGTGACCTTGCGGCCTCATGTACTTTTGATGTTGTTCTGGGAATCGAGTGTAGTGCCTATTCAGGTCTTGCTGACAGGGATGGTATCCTTGAGCTTACAAGGTTTGATGATGCATCAAGGCTTACACCAAAACATTCTGGAAGTGGTTATACTCCTCAAAATCCTGTTTCAGCCTTAGTGGAAATAAGAAATCAATATGATGGGGAAGCTTATATTCGTTTTGACCACAGAGATGGCTCAAGGGCCATTGAGTATCCAATAAAGGGTGATAAAACTGATCATGGCAAGTTTCAAGTATCAGGGAGTGGCAGGGAAAATACAGGTTTTTTCAATTTCTTCGTAACAAACGCCGAGGGTAGAGATAGAATAGATATAGAACACGAGGATAAAATAGAAAACATCAATATGGAACTGGATGAAGGTGATGATGAATTCCAGTTTAGAATAAGTAATGCAAAATCTGTAGGTCTTGATTTTATTTGTGAAGTTAATGAAGAAAAGGAAACCTTTAGTTTTGAAGAAAGGAGAGAGGATGACGATTTTATAAGAAGTACTCATGACTTCTCAACAAAAAAACCTTGTGCAAGAGAAAATGGCAACGATAATATTAAGTTAAAGAGTATAGATGTTGGGCACGTTGAACCTGTTGGTGGATATGTGAGGGACATAGGGATTAATATTAGAAGCGGAGAGGAGGGTGAATATAAGGAATATACTATTGAGCTTGGCGGGGAGGGGGCAGGTATAGATAATATTAAGTATGACTTTGTTATGAATGCTCTCCAGGATACATCTGGGAACCAGATAGGTGACTCTTTGATACTTTACGATGCTAGAGACCAAAAGAGCGGTACAGATTATAGGGTTGCTGAAAAGGATACAGGTGATCGTCCGAGGGTTGATTTTATACAGCCTACAGGTGATTATATACCTAGTGATAAAGATATTCCTATTGGATTTAATGTTTGGTCATCAAGTAATAAGATTAAAAAAGTTGAAGTTGATATAGAAGGTAAGGGCCAGAACAATGGGGATGTCAGCTGTCAATTGACCATAGATGAAGATGGGAAGCTTAGTGGTAGTGATGAAGATAGTTGTATTTTCGATGCTGAATATGGAAGGCTTACAAAAGATGGAAAGTATAGGATGGATATGGCCAATATAAAGACTCCTCCTTTTTTTGAGATATTACTGGAGTGGGGGGATGATGTGGAAGATGGGCATAGGGATAAAGATGCAATGTATGAAGTAACTATTGTAGTAACTGATGATAAAGATAAAGAATCAAATCCCTATAGAAGGACATTCCATTCTGTTGTTGGCCCGGGTGCTGATGAAGGTGCAAGGTTAACTACTACTGATTTTATGGTAGTATTAGGCGGAGAAGATATGGGCCAATTTGATAGTTGCCAGAAGTGCACTTCCTTTAATATGGTTGATGAGCAAATGCCAGAATCTGAAGGAGATATCCCGGATACTGGTGTAGGCACTAGTTAGAAGTTTATTTATCATTTATTTTCTTGATTTTTTTCCATTAGTAGTTTGTTGAAATCTTCTGCAAATTCTTCTGGTATCTGGTTCTCGTCCCAAAGCTCCTTAAATACTTCGTTAACTCTAGGATATTGTTCTATCGCTTCTAGAATCTTATCTGGAGTAATTTGTCCACGTCTTATCCCTTGTATTATTTGTTCTTTTTCTTTGTCTCTTTCTATTTTTTCACCGGTATCCTGGTACTGTTTTATGAACTCTTCTGATAGCTCCTGATTTTGGGCCATTTTTTGTATCACTCTCTCTAAAATATCGTTTTTTCCGGATTTTTTCAAAGCTGCTTCCTCACCAGTGATATCTCCTCTTTTTATTGCTTCCCTGAAATTTTCCTGCTGCTTTTTCTCAAGCTCCATCTCGTATTGGGTTTTAAAACCCTCTTTAAGCTGATTACTTCTGGATAATTCCTCAATTTCTTTATGCACTTCTGGATTTTCAAGTGCCATCTCACTTGCTTTTTCAGGGCTAATCTCATTTTTTTTTATTTTTTCGCCTATCTCTTCCTTTTCAGAAATGGGCCTAAGGGTATCCAACAGATTTTTAGGCAGTTCTTTTTCTTTAACAGGTTCTTTATAGTCAGAAGGCTTTAGGAAAGGCGGGGTTTCTTCATAGCTATTCATTATTGCTTCCCTAGTTATTTCGTTTCTGCCTTTATCATATATTTGCAGGAGCTTCATAAAATCTTCTTCTCTTAAAAAGTCTTTATAGACTATCTTATCTATTCCTTCATTATTCAGGTAATCAAAAATTGCTTTGTGGTCTTCATCTTTTATCTCGTCTAAAACTGTTCTATAAAGATTACTTTGCACCAGTTCATCGTGCTTTCTTCCGTATCTTGTGACCATAAGTGAGTGGTAAGCCTGCTCATTGAAATTTACAGGGTCTGTTTCAAGATGCTTTTGTATCCCTCTTTTCATTTCCTTCTTGTCTTTCCCCGTATAGATTCTTAAAACAAAATCATCAAGGTCCTCACTTGGTTTGTCTTTAAATTCTTCTTTTTCTCTAGATATCCCATACTCTTGTTTTGCTCTATTCCTATAAACCTCCATTTTGTTATCTACCCATTTTTCAATTATTTTCTCTCTTTCTCCTTCATCATTGAGAATTTCATAGTTGATCATTCCATTATCTCCTCTAAGAGCATTCATCCCTTGTATATATGCTTCCTTGTGGGTATGCATCCTGGTGATTTGGATATTCTTGATAGAATCTAAATTATCATATATTTGCTCAACCTTTGCAGGCATTTCTCTGCCCTTGTAGTCTTTTCTGGCCATATGTTCCAAATATACAGTGTTTAGTTATAAATTTTTTGTTGTAAAAGCGCTGGTTTTAAGTAGAATCAGGTGGTAGTTGATGAAAAAGGGTTACATTGTAAACCATATGAACTTTAATTGTAGAATAGAAGGTTAATAGCAGAATAAAATGTTTGTTTTAGAGTGGAAGGGATGTAATTCCTATTATTTTCGTTTTTAGAATAAACTTTTTTAATCCATATGGACAAATTATTTAAATAGAGACTTATGTCAAATATTCAGGTGTTATTATGGATGAATCTAACTCGTTGCAATCTGAAAATCTCTCGGAAGAGGCCAAGAAAAAGCTGGAAAAAATGAAAGGAGTACTTGAGCAGTTCAAGGAAGTGATTGTAGAAAAATTTGAGAATTATGTTTCTGGAGTTGCTTTATTGCCTCCTCCAAAAGATGAAAACGAAAAGGTTGACAAAAGCAAAATAAACGTTCTTATTACAATAGACGATTCAGATAGTCTTAAGGCTAATAAGCAGGAGTTGAAGGAAAAGATAGAAAAAACTGTTAAGAAAAGAGCAGAACAGATCAATAAGGATTTAGATCCACAGGTTATGCTGCATACGGAAATATGGCAGAGTTGTTATGACAGCAAATATGATATCCTGCAATTAATAGCAATGTCGGCTCCCGTCCACGATAATGGTATACTTTCTGCTTTAAAGATTGGTGAAGTTCACAAGAGCATGGTCTTGAAAAAATTTGAAAAATATATTGTCAGCTACGTCTTGACAGGAAGTCACGTTCGTGGTGAAGCTACGGAAACAAGTGATATAGATGTTATGGTTATTATTGATGACACCGATGTAAAAAAGATGACCAGGGTTGAGTTGAAGGATAAGCTCAGAGCGATTATTGTTGGCATGGGTATGGAAGCCGGGGAAATGACAGGTATAAGAAATAAACTCAATATTCAGGTATACATTTTAACTGATTTCTGGGACTCGTTAAAAGAAGCAAATCCAGTTATATTCACGCTGTTAAGGGATGGAATCCCCTTCTATGATAGAGGTACTTTTATGCCCTGGAAACATCTTTTGCAGATGGGTAAAATTAAGCCCAGCCAGGAAGCAATAGATATGTTTATGAGTTCGGGAGACCAGATGATTAAAAGGGTTGAGTATAAGATAAAAGAAATAGGTATGGAAGATATATATTACTCTATACTTACCCCTAGTCAAGCGGCGTTGATGCTATATGGGATACCCCCTCCGGCTCCCAGGGAAACTGCAAAACTAATGGATGAGATATTTGTGAAGAAGGAGAAGTTGCTTGAAGAAAAGTATACTAAGATTCTTAGTGATACGTTGCAGGTAAGAAAAGACCTGGAGCATGGTAATATGGAGAAAGTTTCGGGGAAGAAAATAGATTCGATGATATCAAATGCTGAGAAATACCTGAAAAGAATTGGTAAACTTTTCAAGCAAATAGAGAAGCAAACAGAAAAAGATAGGTTTAAGCAGGCTTATGACGATGTAATAACTGTGGCAAGAGATGCTTTGAAATCTATGGGTGTTAAATTTTCTGAAAAAAAGGTTCTTGAAGATTTTAAGAAGAACATTGTAAACTCAGGAGAAGTCCCTCAAAAGTATTTGACCATACTAAAAGAGGTAATTAAAGCAAAAAGAGACTATGATGAGAACAAGCTTCTGAAAAGCGATGTTGAGAAAATCAATAAGAAAAGTATTGAATTCATAAGATTTGTAGCAGAATACATACAGAGAAAGCGTAGTTCAGAGTTCTCAAAGGCAAGGCTAAGATTTAAGCATGGTGACAAGAATGGTGAGTTGATATTATTGGAAGATAGGCTGTATATTGTACCAGATACACAGGACCAGAAAGTAATGGTTGCCAATGAGTCTTCCAAGGGTGGGCTGAAAAATGTAAAGGATTCTGATATGGGACAGTTGGACCAGGACCTAGCTGATAAAAAGTCCAAACCTTTATCAATAAAGAAACAGTTGCTTGACGATTTGAAAAAGCATCTAGGAAAGGATGTTGAGATACTAATTTCTTAATTTTTTTGCCCACATCTTTTTTGTTCTGTTATTTTTTATGTTGCTCTGTCCTGCCTGCCTATTCCACAAGAATAATCAGACTCACAGTGGGTTTAATAAAAAAATATAGTCTGTGGAATATTTCAGAATTAAATTCTGACTTATAACCTTTGGTGCTAAACATAATCTGGAGTCAGTTGTGTTTGTTCTTCTTTTTTTCTTCATGCATAAAATCCTTATGTAGGGAGTTTTCCCAATCCATTGATTCTTCTTCCGTTGCATTGTGGTTTCTCCAGAATTCTTTTCTTTCCTCTTCCACCTTTTTTGCATCCATTGCCATTCTATCAGCCTCCTATTTTTTAATCGTCTTTCTGACTGTAGAAGTATTTTTTCTTTAGATTTAAATAAGTTTTAAAGGGGAACTCAGATTTTTTTTCCATAAAATTTAAAAGTTGTCCTGGAATCTAATTCATATGGAATTATTGTTTCCTTCCCCCAATTGGTTTTACAATTACGATGTAGCATTGGAATTTTTGTTTGCTTTGGTAACTTTGTTTGTATCTTATGTTGCTTTTAGTATATTCAGGAAGACATCACAAAGGTATGTATTATACTTTGGTATAGGTTTTGGTACAATTAGTTTTTCTTATTTTATCCAGTCGATTCTTAACCTGATTATTTTGTATCATCTGGGAAGCGATGAGAATGTCATCATAACGATTTTGTCCATACAGGGGATTAATCTTATTAGTCTGCTTGCGCATATATTTTTGTTTACTATAGGGCTTTCATTTTTGCTTTTTGTCACGTTTAAAGAAAAAAGACTGAGGTTACTATGGTTTTTGCTGCTGGTTTCACTGCCCGTCATATTTTTAAGCCAGAATACTATATATATGTTCTATTTAATATCTAGCATATACCTCTTTTTCATATCGTATCATTATACATCTAACTACTTGAGGAAGAAAAGTTTTGATCAACTTCTGGTGGCCCTGGCTTTTGTTTTCTTATTCTTGGGGCATTTTCACTTCTTGATTTCAGTTAATCACCATTTTTATTATGTTGTTGGCAAATTTCTAGAGTTATTTAGTTATTGTTTCATAGTGGGGAATTTTTATATGGTCTATAAAAAATGAAGAAAAGAGAAAGGACGGAGATAATATATGACATTCTTAAGGTCATATGCGATAGAGGCGGCAAGGCTAAACCCACCCACATTCTTTACAAGTCAAATTTATCAACTCAGATGCTTAATGATTATTTGGATTTCTTAATAGAAAAAGGGTTCATCGAAAAGCAACATGATAAAAAAAATAACAAATTCTATTCCATTATGGATAAGGGTTATAAGTATATTGAAGATTACTCAATGATAAAAAAGTTCATGGATTCTTATGATTTAAATGATTGATTCTTATTTTTTAATTCAATTTTTTTTTAAATATGGGTTTGATTAATATCTTGTTTTTCCTTTGTTACAGTAAAGTACTCACTAAATTTTAAATATTGCTTGAACAATGATTTGATTTAGTTCATTAAATTTAAAAATGTTCGAATAATTGGGTGTAAAATGATTGAGATAAAGTTTGTTGGCAGAGGGGGCCAGGGCGGAAAGAGTGCAGCTGCGATATTGGCCGAGGCTGCTCTTGATAAAGGGAAGAATATACAATCTTTTCCCGAATTTGGTGCGGAAAGACAAGGGGCTCCTGTTTTTGCTTATACAAGGATTGATGATAAGGAGATTAGGATTCATTCAGGAGTTACTAATCCTGATTTTGTTGTTGTTCTTGACCCCACTTTAATTGGCTCGATACCTATTACTAATGGACTTAGTGATAAAGGGATTTTAGTTGTTAATACTCCGAAAAATCCTGATGCAATTCGTGAAATTGTTAGATTTGAAGGGGATATCTACACCGTTGATGCCACTAAAATAAGTGTTGAGCTTTTTGGAAGGAATATTCCAAATACTCCGATGCTTGGAGCTGTTGAAAAAGTGGCAAGTCTCGTAGGTCTTGACTCTTTAAAAGAAAAAATTAGGGAGAAGTTTGAGAGAAAAATTGGTGAGGAAGGTGTTAATAGGAACCTTGAAGCCATTGAAAGGGCGTTTAATGAGGTGCGAAAAGAATGAAGCCGGGCTGGAGAGATCTTGAGGAAGGTGGAAAAATACTTAATGCCGGGAATTCTTCGGAATATAAGACTGGTGATTGGAGAACTTTTCGTCCCATATTGACTGAAGATAAGTGTATTCATTGTTTGATTTGCTGGATTTATTGTCCTGAAGGGGCAATTGCGGCAAAAGATTCAAAGAGAGGGGACATAGACCTTGATTATTGTAAGGGTTGTGGTATATGTTCCAAGATGTGTCCAGGGAAGGCAATTGAAATGAAAGATGAGAATGAGTTCAAATGAAACCCAAAGCGCTTACAGGATCAGAGGCAATGGCTAATGCCATAAGGCAGATTGACCCGGAAGTTGTGGCTGCCTATCCGATTACTCCACAGACCCCGGTTATGCACGCTTATGCTAAGTATCACTCAGATGGTGAAGTGTCCGGGGAATTGGTGAGGGTTGAATCGGAGCACAGCGCAATGTCTGCAGCAGTTGGTGCAAGTTCTGCTGGCGCACGTGTAATGACTGCTACCGCTGCAAATGGGCTGGCTTTAATGTGGGAGATTGTTTATATCGCGTCCTCGATGAGACTTCCGATAGTGATGGGGATAGTTAACAGGGCGCTTTCAGGACCAATTAACATTCATTGTGACCATTCTGATAGTATGGGGGCCAGGGATAGCGGTTGGATGCAGATTTATGCAGAAAATAATCAAGAGGCATATGAAAATACTATTTTTGCAATGAAACTCGCAGAAAAGGTGAGGATTCCCATGATGTCTTGTATGGATGGTTTTATTACTAGTCACTCTGTTGAGGGCGTTAATTTATTTGAGGATGAAAAGGTAAAAAGTTACATAGGTGAGTACAATCCAAGATATCCGCTTCTTGATGTTGATAATCCCATTACACAAGGGCCGCTAGACCTATTTGATTACTATTTTGAGCACAAAAGGAAACAATCCGAAGATATGTTTCTTGCAAAACAGGCATTTAAGGAAGCTGCTGTTGAGTTTACTGAGACTTTCGGGAGAACTATGGAAGAGGTTGAAAAATACAAGACAGAAGATGCTGATTTTATAATAACTGCGTTGTCTTCTACTTGTGGTACTGCTAAGGTAGTTGTGGACAATCTGAGAAAAGAAGGCAAAAAAGTTGGGTTATTGAAAATAAGATTGTTCAGACCTTTTCCTTCAAACGAAATAAGAGAGGCTCTTAGTAATTCAAAATTTGTTGCTGTTTTAGACAGGAGCGAAAGTTTTGGTGGTTTTGGTGGTCCCTTATTTTCAGAGATTAGATCTGCAATGTATGATACTGATGTAAAAATAGTGGACTATATATATGGCCTGGGTGGAAGGGAGATTGATACGCATATGATAGAGAAGGTTTTTGCCCAATTGGAAAGCTATTGTACTGAAGAAATAAAGGAGTATGTGAAATACTTGGGTGTGAGAGAATGAATCTTAAGAAATTAAGCCAAAGGCCAGAGAGGCTTGCTCCTGGGCACAGAATGTGTCCGGGCTGTGCTGCACCAATAATAGCAAGGATGGTTACCAAGGCAACAGAAGACCCCATTGTAGTTTCCAATGCTACTGGTTGTTTAGAGGTTTCAACAACAATTTATCCTTATACTTCATGGCGTGTACCCTGGATTCACAATGCTTTTGAAAATGCGGCTGCAACAATATCGGGAGTTGAAACTGCTTATCGTGTTCTAAAGAGAAAGGGCAAGATTAACAAGGAGATTAAGTTCCTTTCTTTTGGCGGAGATGGAGGCACTTATGATATAGGTCTGCAGTCTTTGTCAGGAGCTCTTGAAAGGGGCCATAATTTTGTTTACGTTTGTTATGATAATGAAGCCTACATGAATACTGGGGTCCAACGTTCAGGTGCAACTCCTTTTGGCGCCAGCACAAAAACTGCCCCTGCTGGTAAAGTTCACCATGGTAAGGAGGAGTTTAAAAAAGATATGGTAGCTGTTGTTGCGGGCCATAATATCCCTTATATTGCGCAGGCTTCTCCTCACAATTGGTCTGATTTGATAAAAAAGGCAGAAAAGGCGTTCAACACGGAAGGACCTGCTTTTCTCAATATACTGAGCCCTTGTGTTCCGGGTTGGGGTATTAGGATGGATGCTGCTGTTGAGTTAACAAAGCTTGCTGTGGAAACTTGTTTTTGGCCTCTTTATGAGATTGAAGATGGTGAATATAAGCTTAACTATGATCCCAAGGATAAAAAGAAGCCCATTGAAGAGTGGCTGAAATCACAGGGGAGATTCAAGCACTTGTTCAGGCCGGAAAATAAACATCTTATCGATAAGATACAGGAGCATATTGACAAGAAATGGGATAGGCTTAAGAGGAAATGCGGCAATTGATTTTTTTCTTTTTGTGGTTATTTTAAATCTTACATTTCTTTACAGTAGGCCTTTCTTGCAAAATGTGAAAGTGGTTTTTTTTGTCTACTGCTAAAAATAGAAGATTAAAACATGGCAATATGGCTGAAATTTTTTTCTTTTGTTTTTTCTATTACAATCTTTGCGTCAAGAACTACTCCTTCTTTTTCGTCAACAGCAAAAGGATTGATGTCAACCTCGCTTAATTCAGGGAAGTCGCAGAGCATCTGCGAAAAATTACAAAGAATTTTTTCCATTTTCTTGATGTTTATTCCTTTCATTCCTCTGTAGCCTTTAAGGAGTTGGAAGACCTTTGTTCTTTCCATAAGTCTTCTTGCATGTTGGTTATCAAGTGGTGGAAGTTGTATTGACGTATCTTTCTCAAGCTCTACTGTAACTCCGCCTTTGCCAAATACTATCGTGGGGCCAAATAATGGGTCTTTTTTGCTTCCTATCAAAAGCTCGTGGTTTTTTTTTACTTGCTTTTCAACTAAAATTCCTTCAATATTTGCTTTTGGAGCTTTCTTCCTTGTGTTTTCAATAATTTCTTCAAAGGCTTCTTCAGCTTCTTTATCATTACTTATTCCTGTAACTACTCCGCCTATGTCTGTCTTATGCATTATATCTGAAGATAGAATTTTCATTACGACAGGGTATCCTATCCTAGAGGCAGCTTTGGTAATCTCGTTCCTCTTTTTTGCAACCTCAAAGTTACTCACAGGAATATCATAATTGGCAAGGAATTTTTTTGCTTCAAACTCGGTAAGAGTGTTTCTTTTTTCTTTTAGTGCCCTGTTGATTATTTTCCTATTATTTTGCATATTATTGTGGTGTTTGCATTCTATGATTTTTTCATCATTAATCCTTTTTTTGGTGAGTGTATAGTTGTACATTGTCATAAATACATTTACTCCATTTTCAGGAACCTTGTAAACAGGAATGTTTCCTCTCTCGAGGCTTTTTCTACCCAGTTCAACGTCCTCCTCACCCATCCAGACTGCAAAGACTGGCTTTTTTGGATATTTTTTATATATATCAATAAGGTTTTGTGCAATTTTTATGGGTTTTGTCATAGATTGGGGAGTTAATATAACCAGTGCTCCATCTACATTTTTATCTTTTAAGCATAGTTCTACTGCTAATCTGTATCTTTTCGGGTCTGCGTCACCTAGCACATCTACTGGGTTGCCATGACTCCAATGTTCTGGTAGATGCTTATCTAGTTTATTTATTGTTTCTTTACTTAATTGTGCAACCTCGCCTTTGTTTGCGATCAAAGAATCTGTTGCAATTACACCTGGACCACCAGCGTTAGTTATTATTGCAAGCCTTTTGCCTTTTGGAAAAGGTTGCCTGGCGAGGACCTGCGAGACATTAAACATATTCTGGCTATCGTCTATCCTAATTATCCCTGCTCTCTCAAATGCTGTGTCAAAAGTTTCATCATTTCCGGCAAGACTTCCAGTGTGGGAAAGTGCAGCTTTTGCACCTGCATCGCTTCGCCCAACTTTAATTGCGATAATTGGCTTTTTTTTGCTAAAATTTTTTGCCGCCTTTAGGAATTTTTTAGAATTGGATAGGCTTTCCATGTATAAGATTACTGCTTCAGTTTCTGAGTCTTTTTCAAGGTATTCAAGCAGACATTCAAAACCCACATCTGCCATGCTTCCTAATGAAATGAAGTGGCTAAAACCAACATTATACTGGATTGACCAGTCGAGAACTGCTGTGCAAAGTGCCCCGCTTTGCGATATGAATGCTACTTTTCCGGGGAGTGCCATCTTTGTTGCGAAGCTGGCGTTAAGTTTGAGGCTTGGCTTTAGAAACCCAAGACAGTTCGGGCCAATTATTCTTACATTATGTTTCTCGCCCAATCTTTTAACTTCATCAAATAATCTTTTTCCCTCTTCTCCGGCTTCCTTGAATCCCGCAGTTATAATGACCATTCCCCCCACTTTTTTCCTGCCGCATTCTTTAACCAATCCAGGAACGGTTGATGCGGGAGTTGCTACTATTACAAGATCCAGGTTATCTGGCACTTTACTAATGGAGGGATATGTTCTTATTCCAAGTATGCTTTTTCTCTTTGGATTTACTGGATAAACAATACCTTCGAATTTTCCTATAAGATTTTTCATTACAGAGTTACCAACACCGCCTTCCCTGTTGCTTGCGCCCACCACTGCTATTGTCGGAGGATTAAATAGTCTTTGTAGAT
>CAZBGG010000024.1:0-12879 GCA_964491305.1 uncultured Methanosarcinales archaeon | reverse complement strand
AAACTTGGAAAACTATTCTCTGAAAACATAACCAGAATCAACTATCAAACTCTAGTTATATCAGTGATTATATTTATCACTCTTCTTGTGATAATCTTAACAGGAACAATTGGTCTACTTATTCTTTTAACAAGCACCGCAATAGGATTGATACCGGCAATAACAAAAGTTTCGAGGACCCACGGCATGGGATGCCTTTTACTTCCTGTAATAATGTTTTTCCTTTTGTAAAATATCGTTTGAACCATCGAGATTTTAGCTTTGGTTGTCAACTTAGAACTATAAAATTCCTAATTGTCACTACAAAAGATATCTTCAATACCTCCTTCAGCCTCATAGGACAAATCCTCTGAAGGGTTATTCAACAGTTTATTTTCCTGGATCTCATACGTTATCCTTAACAATCTGACAGCTGAGTTCAAAGTAAAAATAAAACTATGCATCCCCTTCTCCGGCTCTTGGCAAACATTGTTTATATCCTTGCCATTCAAAAACTTTTCACAAGCTTTGATGTAATCCAATACGTCTTCATCATCATTGTAAGTCTGTTCCTCATTGTTTAATAAGGGATTTGGCACAAAGGTTGAGTACTTGTTTGAATCGTGATATTCTTTCAAAATATCACCAACTTGCTTATAATTATTCACTCCCATAGATTATAATGTATCTGAGATGTACCCATGTTGGGAGACAATTACGCAAGGATATGAATAAGCAAATTTAAGGTAATCTGAGTAAGATGAATCGTCTATGAGATTGTGTTCATAAGCAGACACCAAGTAAGAATCATCACCATTTTTTTTGAGCTTCAGAAACTCTCTAAACTTCCTATTCCTGAATACCATGTCAATGTTTTCATCACAATCTATCTCAACAGTTATATCACCTTCAGGATATCCAATTTTTTTGATTATACTTTCTAAACCCACCTTCTATCAGACCACGCCATTAAACATTAGACCACTAAAGAGTAATAAAAAATATTTAAGGTTTTCTCTCTTCTAATAAAGCCAACAAAAATTATTAATATTTTGTTAATCAGTAAGTATCAAAAAAGGCTTAACTGCGATATACTTTTATTTATGGCAGATTCCACCTCCCCACAACAGATGCTTTTTCTTAAATACTCCCTATACAATAGTAACACACCAAAAACCTTAAATAGTACCCCAAGCCCACCACAGTAAATAGACAAATATTTCGAGGTTACAGAATGGTTAGCGGAAATTTAGGATTGGATACTTTGGTGATTGATGGTTTAAAGAACTTGGTTACCTTTGGAAGATATAAGGAATCTAAATATCGTCAAGAGATGGACAGAAGAATAGAATCGGCAAAGAATAATGCGCACAAGGGGTACGTAAGGGTAGTTGAGTATGAACTAGAGGTGGCCTATGAATTGGGAAACCTGGCCAAAAAACCCATGCCAGATAATTTATATCAGGGAATATTGAAGGAAGCATATAGAAATGGGACTTTAAAATACCTTAATGACGCAGAATTATCTGCATATAAAGATGATGTAGAGGTAGTCGCCAGTAAACTAGACAGGGTAAGAGAGTACGCTCCGAAATCCGGACTAGGAGATATGAAGATTGAAATTGAGAGAATTGAAAATATTGCCGCAGAGAGTCACAATAAGACACATGGCGATACTGAAGGAACTGATGTTACAAACAAGATTTACACAGCCACAAGACCAAACGAAATGGTAAACACACCCGATGTTAAGACACCAAACACTACAGGAAAAGGGAATTACCAAAAGTAGACTCAATGAACCATTACAAAAAACTTTGGAATAAATAAAGGAGGTTTTTTCTACTAGCGGCCCATAAAGTTTTTTATGGTCTTTGCAATGTTTTTTGAAACGTTTCTCTCAAAAGGTCCAGGAATTATCTTATCCGGTCTGGGTTTCTTAACGCAATCTGCCAATGCTTCCCCGGCTTTTAACTTCATGAATTCAGTTATATCCCTTGTCCTAGCATCAAGGGCTCCCCTGAAAATACCAGGGAAAACCAAAGAATTATTAACCTGATTAGGGTAATCAGACCTTCCTGTAGCAATCACAGCAGCCTCCCCTCTTTTTGCATCTTCTGGCCAAATCTCCGGAATAGGATTTGACAAGGCAAAAATTATAGGATTAGGGGACATGTTTTTTATATCATTTGAAGTAAGAATTTCGCCTTTTGAAACTCCAACAAAAACTTCTTTATTTTTTATTATTTCATGAACATTGCCTTTTTCCAAACCAATATTAGTGTATTCTGCAATCTCCTGTTTTACAGGATTCATACCTTCTTCTCTACCTTTGTATATGGCCCCTTTTGAATCCAAAACAGTGATATCCTCTACACCATAGCTTAAAAGAAGTTTAGCGATAGCAATACCCGCGGCACCCGCACCATTTATAGCAACCCTCACATTTTGCTCATTTCTTTGTGTTAAACGCATGGCATTTATAAGTCCAGCCAGGACAACAACAGCAGTACCATGCTGATCATCATGGAAAACAGGTATGCTGAGTTCATTTTTTAGCCTTCTCTCAATTTCAAAACATCTTGGTGCAGAAATGTCTTCCAGATTGATCCCTCCAAAACCGGGAGAGACCCTTTTAACAGTTTCAATAAATTCTTCAGTATCCTGCGTATCAATCAATAAAGGAAATGCATCAACACCCGCAAACTCCTTGAACAATATGCATTTGCCTTCCATAACAGGGAGTGAAGCTTTCGGACCTATGTTACCAAGACCAAGAACAGCACTACCATCCGTTACGACTGCTACGGTATTAGCCTTTGAAGTGTATTTATAGGCATCTTCAGGATTTTCAGCTATCTTTTTGCAAACCTCGGCTACACCAGGAGTGTAAGCTATTGAAAGATCGTCCAGATTCCTTACTGGCAACTTAGAGACTACTTCAATCTTTCCCTTATTCCTTGAATGCGCTTTTAGAGATTCTTTAGCATAATCCATTTACATCGGGAACTAATGCAGTCTTTTTTAAGTTTTTGATAACAAAATTATGCATTTAGATTAAATTAAGCATTACTTATTTATGGCACTTCTTCATACTATGCTTTTCTAAGAGATGTAATATTAGCAAAAAATTTAAAGCATGTTTATTTCTGCCTACCAGCATGAAAAATAAATGTTTGATTTGTTTATGTCTGGTAATGGCCTTCTTAATATTTAGCCTTACAGGTTGCCATGTGAAAAGTGATGAGGAACATGATGAATTAACGATTATAGTAACCATAAAGCCTTACAAAGGATTCGTAGAGGAAATTGCCGGTGAAAATGTAAATATAGAAGTTATGGTTCCTCCTGGAGTTTCACCTCATACATATGAACCTTCTCCTCAATTGCTTGCTTCTGTATCAAGAGCCGATATGTATGTATTAGTGGGCTCAGGAATAGAATTTGAGCAGGAATGGTTCCCAAAAATTAATGAAATAAATAAAGATATGCATGTAATAAACTCTTCAGAAGGAATACCCCTTTCAAAAGATATTGATCCTCATGTCTGGACTTCACCTGAAAATGTAATATTGATTGCTGAAAATATCTTTAAGGGACTTGTTAAAATAGATAATGAAAACAAGGCTTTTTATGAGAAAAACAAAGAGAACTTCACAAAAAGACTTGAAGAGCTGGACAATTTCATTAGAGAAAACACAAAAGAAAATCAGATGTTTTTAGTTAAGCATCCCGCATGGGGTCATTTTGCAAAAAGTTATAATCTTAAACAGCTCTCGATAGAGCATGAGGGAAAGGAACCAACAGCTAAAAATATTGAGCATATAGTCGAAACTGCAAAAAAACACAACATATCTATTGTTTTCGCATCTCCACAATTTAGCACAAAAAGCGCAGAAACTATCTCGAAGGAAATAGATGGAAAAGTAGCCCTTGTAGACCCTCTAGCAATTGATTACATTAACAATATGAAGAATGTAACCTTGGCTTTTTCAGGTTACAAAGAACCCTGAGCGAGTAAATATCTTAAATGAAACACGCAATAGAAATTAAAGATTTGAGTTTTTCTTATTTCAGAGGCCAAAGAGTTATTGAAAATGTTTATTTAAACGTAGAGAAAAACGATTTCCTGGGAGTAATCGGACCAAACGGAGGAGGTAAAACCACTTTATTGAAATTAGTATTGGGATTATTGAAACCTTCGTCCGGAGAGGTGAAGGTCTTTGGAAAGTCACCTGAAGAAGGAAGAAAGAACATAGGTTATGTGCCCCAGTATTTTAACTTTGATTTTGATTTTCCAATAAGCGTAATGGAAACAGTCTTAATGGGAAGGCTTTCTAAAACAGTGCCAGGGAGAGGATATGGCAAAAACGATTTAGAAATTGCGAAAAAAGCCCTAAGAGAAGTTGAAATGCAAAGACTGGAACAAAGGCAGATAGGTACCCTTTCCGGTGGACAAAGACAGAGAGTACTCATTGCAAGAGCTATGGCAGCAGAACCAAAAGCCCTTTTGCTTGATGAGCCAGTATCAGGGATAGATCCTGCATGGCAGGAAAAATTCTATGAGCTCCTTAAAAGAATAAATAAAAAGATGGCCATAGTCATGGTCACTCATAATATGGGCTTTGTCTCAAGTTATGTTGAAAAGATTGCTTGCCTAAACATCACAATGTACTACCATGGCAGCACCAAAGAGGGAATAGAGCAGCTATCAAATGATTATAAATGCCCAGTAGAAATGATAGCTCATGGAATCCCTCATAGAGTGCTAAAAGATCACAAGCACTGATTTTTATAAAAGAGAAAAAAATGCTGGAAATACTTCAATATGAATTTATGAGAAACGCCCTTATGGCAGCTATTCTAGTAAGTATCGCTTGTGGTATTGTAGGTACTTTTGTAGTCATTAAAAAATTGGTTTTTATAAGTGGAGGTATAGCTCATGGAGCGTTTGGTGGCGTTGGCCTGGGATTTTTCCTTAATCTCAATCCTGTATGGACAGCTATACCCTTTAGTATGTTTTCTGCTCTAGCCATTGGCAGTGTAAGCAAAAAAACCAAGATTAGTGAAGATTCCGCAATAGGAATCCTTTGGAGTGTTGGTATGGCCCTGGGAATATTTTTTATAGGCCTAACCCCTGGCTACGCCCCCGATCTCTTTGGCTATCTATTCGGCTCAATCCTTACCGTGCCAATGACAGATATAATATTAATGTTCTGCCTTAATCTTCTGATTATAACTGCATTTTTTTTATTCTATAAAGAATTTGTAGCAGTAAGTTTTGATGAAGAATTTTCAGAAATTGCCGGAATAAAACCAAGAATATTTTATTATGCCCTCCTTTGCATGATTGCCCTAAGCATCATAATGATGATAAGGGTTGTTGGAATCATCCTGGTAATAGCTCTCCTGACTATACCCACTGTCACAGTCAAGCAGTTTACAAATAGGTTAAAATCCATAATGATTTATTCAACGTTAACAGCAATTTTTTTAACAACAACAGGACTTTACCTTAGTTATTTGTTTGAATTGCCTTCGGGAGCAACAATAGTCCTTCTTCTCGCATTAGGATTTGGTTTAACTGCTACTGCAAAAAAGATAAAATGCACTAATAAAATATTAAAGAGTTATTAGTGTTCTTTAACTTAAGATTACTCTAAGCCTTTTATACACCTGACTTTACAGTAGCTATTATTCCTCCTATTAAGACAAGTACAGAACCTATAAACATACCTATACCTAAAAGAAACCCTAGAAGGATTCCCAGACCCCCCACTACAATTGTAGCTATGCAAATATTTTTGGAGGGATTACCCCCTAGTTTTATAACCAGATATAGCAGTACTCCTAAAAAAGAAAGTCCCATTAAAGACATAAAGGAACTAAAAGCCAAAAAATATACAAGATCACTACCCATTAAATCCCCACCAGAAACTATGTCAAAAAATAATACTAGAATAAAAGTAAATACAGTTGATAAAAAAGAAAGAAACGCTAATACTAAGCCAATAAGTGATAAAACAAAAGGTGCTACTAATCTCATCTCCACATCTTTTATATTTAATTATTTAAATCTTATTATTTCACTAGAATTTTCACCAGTGGAATAAACAAATTTAAATAAATCATACACTACCCGCCATTAAATAAATCTTAGTTGATACAATCATTTGGAAACAAAGGGAATCGTTTATGTGATGTTAGTGGAATAACCGGGGAAAAATATAGTATGGAATCGTTGAAAGGCTTAAAAATAAGTAAAGTTGAAAAGGGAAAGCTAGAAAAAGCAAAGATTTCCCAAAATGGTAACCTTATCGTAAAAATTTTTGATAATAAAGTAGGTGAGTGGTTTTTTCTGCTTGATGAAAATGGCGGAAATATCAGCAGGGCCGAAACACTAGAAATAGATTCCATAGCTTCAAAAGAGTTCGCCGGGAATAAGGATGTACTGAAATTTATTGTCAGCAAACTGCCAAAAGAATAATAGCATGTTATTTAATACATAGCTCTTAATTATAGTATGATACATAAGTTGATTTACATGGCGGGGGAGATATACTGGATAAACATTGCAACCATTGCAATTGCCGTCTTTTCACTTATAATCTCGATAATAGCCATCAAAAGGGATAAAGTTGATAGGGGTTATGAAAGATTACATGAAGCTCTGGTTCTAATAAATAAGATAAACCTGAAGATCACAGAATATATGGGTATTAAAAAGATTTCAAAAAAAGACCAGATGCAGATTGAAAGTCTTACAACAGAATACATAAACCAATATTGTTATCTTGCCTTCCTGATAAACAACAGGCAAATTGATGATTTTGTAGCTTACAGGATGGGTAGAAGATTTATTCTCAAGGTTTTTAGACAACTAAGAAAAAGACTAAATAAGAGAGAGCATAAAGAAATATTTCTACTTGTGAAGAGATGGGAAAAGTATCCCCCAACAAACTTATACAATAGACTTCTTGCAAGAATCTTGGGTTATTATTGAAAACAAAGAAAATATCAGCCTACCTGTCTCATAAAAGAGACAACGGCAAGCCGTAAACGCCCCCGGGCAGACTCGAACTGCCGACCTTGCGGTTTCTTCAAAAGCTTAACTTTCGTAAAGCTTTAGTAACAGCCGCACGCTCTACCTGCTAAGCTACAGGGGCAACACTTTTGCTTGAACCTTACTAGCCCACGGACTAGCAAGTTATTTATAAAGGTTTCGACAAATCTAAAAACAACTCATATCAGGGATTGCCTAAAATCAATCAATTTTTTAACGCATTCTTCAATATCCATGTATTCAATGCAATAATCATAATTTTTCTTTTCTATAGTATGCTGGTAAAGAGGATCATAATATTCTTCCAATAAGATTCCTGCCGCCTTTTCAAACTCCCCCTTTTCTATGTACCAAAGAATATCATTAACTCTTTTTTTACCCAATTTTTGCTTCAAAACCAAAATAATAGACTTAATCCGCTCGATATTATTCTCATTAACATACTCATTAATCGTATTTTCGACCCTTTTCTCAAGAGGACAACTTATTTTTATGTTTAAGCCTTCACGAATACACTTGTATACCGCTTGAGGCAAAATTACCTCCCCTATCTTCCTACTTTCACCTTCTATAAATACAAAATTTGATTTTTTAAGCTTCTCAAGCTCAAAATACAAAAGGGACTCAAAAAATTTCTGGCTCCTGGGCTTGAGGCCAACTGCACCAAAAAGTGAGCCTCTATGCTGTGCCAGGCCTTCTAGATCAATAAATGAAGATTGTTTTTTTATCAACCTGGTTTTGCCTGTCCCAGTTAATCCCCATAATACTATAAATCTAAAACGGGGTTTATAACCGTATAAGGCGTTTCTCAAAAATGACCTATATGCCTTATAGCCACCTTTCAGCTGAAATGCCGTATAACCAAGAAGTTCCGCGGCCTGGGTTATTGCTTTTGACCTCATTCCCCCTCTCCAGCAATAGATAACAACTGGTTTGTATCTTGGCAGGTTTCTAAGCTCTTTGACCAACGAAGGTAATTTTTCTGAATAATACTTTAAACCCAAATCAAAAGCTTTCTGCTTGCTTGCCTTATAAAGTATACCTATTTCCTTCCTCTGATTATCATCAAATATCGGAATATTTACAGCACCAGGAATATGATCAACTGCAAACTCAGAAGGACTACGAGTATCCACAAAAGTACATTCTTTATCTATTGCTTCATTAATTTCAATTGAATTCATTTTTTAAGTGCCTTCCACTTACAACAAAGATATAAAAGCTGAGCCATTATAAAGATTTATTAGCTTGTCAATCAAAAATCGAAACTATCGCTCAATAGACCTATAGTGTCGATTTCCTCGGAAGTTAATAGTAACATCTATTAACCCAGCCAAGCTTAAAAAACAGACTGTTGCTTGGCGCTGGTTTGAGCTTTGCGAAAGCCCAGCAAAGCTAAATAAATATTCTGTCGCTTGGCGCTGTCTGATTATCCCACTTTGTTATGACAATAAAGCTAAACACTGGTGAACACACCAGTGGAATAATCAGATTTAAAGAGGTTCTGGCATCATTTATTAAACTGTCGTTTCAAAAATATTTGAAACCTTAGTCAAATATAAAAAAACAGGAGTATTTTGCACCCACAGGAGTGTTAGGTAAACAAAATGGGGCACAAATTGAGTAACAACATGTTCCTTATGGAAAGATTTATAAATCAAAATCCTTTACCACTTACAAATAACATCATTTTGATGAATTTATGCTAATAAATAGTGCTAATAAAAACTTGGAGGGAAAGAAATGAAAAGCCTTAAAACACTACTATTGATTATTTTCGCATGCCTGGCAATAGCTGCTCCAGCGCTTGCTGAGGTGAATATAGAGAGCGTGAAAATAACGCCCGATGAGCCAAAAACAACGGATGATTTAAATTGTACATTTGTTGCAACAACAAACACTTCCTTTGATGTGGTTAACCTCACTTGGTATAATAACACCAAGGTGCATGATTCTTACTCAATCGAATATGAAAACAACACAGAACACTCAGAAGTTCTGGATTCGGCACACACTAGAGAAGGGGAAACCTGGAAATGCGAGGTGTACGCCCAAGATAATGAGACAAATCAAACCCGTAGTGATGAGGTTGAAATAGAGGAGACCGAAGAAAATACTGCCGAAGTTACAATAGAATACCTGGAAATCATTACGGATGAACCAAGAACAACAGATAATCTTGAATGCTCATTTAATGCAACAACAAATATATCTTTTGATACTGTAGAGATTAGATGGTACAACAATACAGAGCTATTTTTGTCAAATGACATAACCAATATTTACATCAACGGTACAGAACATACAGATATACTTTATTCAATGGACACAAAAAAGGCAGATATATGGAAGTGCGAAGTTTATGTTCGGGACAAAGACGCAAGTGACACCAGAGAAGATAGCGTACTTATAAGAAACACAGAGCCGGTTATATCAAGTATATCCGACAAAAAAGCAAATGTTGAGAGTTCTTTTTCATACACAGTCGAGGTAGACGACCCTGATGTTGATGACAACGCAGATTCCCTTACATACGAGCTCTTAAAGAAACCAGATGATATGGAAATTGATGAAGACGGCAGGATATCGTGGACTCCAACCATTGAACAGGAAGGAGAACACGAGGTGGAAGTAAGGGTAAGGGATGAGTCCAATGCCCACGATACGGAAACTTTCAAAATAGATGTTGACAGGCAGATGTTATCTTTAGACAGACTGAGAGCTTCATGCTCCCCCAGGAGATGTTATGATGACCTTGATGAGGATGGTGGAATAATAGAAGAAGTAAGACCTGGTTCAACTCTTGAGTTGGATGTACGTCTAAGAAATCTCTGGGATAGTGATAACGATATAAGAGATATAGAAATCGAAGGATTCCTAGAGAGGATGGGCGGTGAAGGAAACCAGGAAATTGATAAAAGCATAAGGAGACTTAGAGCTGGGAGGACAGAGGAAGTAACATTATCATTTGATATTCCACTGAGTACTGATGAGGATACATATCTATTAGAATTGTACATTGAAGGAGAGGATGACGACGGAACTTTTTATGATATAGGACCAATAGATATTGATGTTGAAGTGGAGAAGGAAGATGAAAAACTTTACTTCAGGACTGCGTCGGTTTTCCCATCGTCGGTAAGATGTGAGAGGGATATAACCATAAGAACAAGGATTCAAAATATTGGTGACCGTGACCAGGATAATGCTCAATTGGCTATAATGAGCCAGGAGCTAAACATTGAAGAATTTGAATTTTTCGATGTTGAAAGCGGAGATTATAGCGACAGACACACGCAATTTGAGAATGACTACAGATTCACCATATCTGACACGGTAAGCCCAGGAAACTATGAAATTGAGCTTAGGGCATATTATGAGGATGGAAACATCTATGAAAGGGAAATACTGGATGTAAGGGTAAATGAATGCGAAGTTCCAGAAGAAGAAGAAGAAGAGGAGAAAGAAGAAGAGGAAGAAGTAGAAGTAATTGATGACCCTGGCCTACCTCCTACACAAGTGCCCGCCCCAGTTCCAGCTGAGCCAATAGAAGAAGAAAAAGCCTTTACAGATACCACAGCTTTTCTTTTTATATTAGGAGGTGCGTTTGTAGTCCTGCTTGCCATGGTAATCTTGTTGGCAATAATAGCCTTTAGAAGGTAGGTTTTATAACAGCGGCCACAAATGACAGCTTAAAAACCGGTCGAAAGACCGGGATTGATTTTTTTATTTTGTCACATATTTTTTAATATTGTCAACGAATTCTTTGGATTTCTTATAATAGAACTCATAATCCTTGCCGCTAACATCTAATGTTTTCTTATGTAATATGCTTTTTGAAAGCTTATAAAACAAATCCATTGTCTTAGGAGCATCTTTGTATATCAATCCTTCCTTAACCAGGTATTTAAGCTCCCCTGATGCCTTTGCTGGAGTAGGAGGAAGCCTGCCACTTTTCATTATAGCTGCCTGAGCAGCATCTATCACTGCCCAATATAAGTCAAGTGTAGCCTGGACAAGATGCCATCTACTATTCTGGAGAGCCTGCGGAGCCCTTGCCATATAAGACATCATCGATTCACTTGAAGGCCTTACCCTGCCTTCAAAGAGC
The DNA here is from genome assembly GCA_964491305.1 of uncultured Methanosarcinales archaeon. GTDB lineage: Archaea > Nanobdellota > Nanobdellia > Woesearchaeales > DSVV01 > CAZBGG01. The sequence continues at coordinate 1,726 of CAZBGG010000024.1, read as the reverse complement.
AAGAACTGCAAAGGAGTAAAAAAACCAGTATCAATCAAAGCAACACCATCCCTTAGTATATTAAGACCAACAGGATCTCCCATTCTTATATAATCCCAGAAAGAAGTAAATTTCAGGGTGGTTATGTGTATCCTTTTTGAAACTTTAAGTATTATGTTTTCAACTATTATTCTATATGTTTCAACAACTTCCCCAGTCATAGAATAAGTAACATCATCAATCACAAGCAATATATCAATGTCCCCTTCCTGGCTCCCTTCGGGTTTTACACTACTACCAAACAAAACAATGGCCTTCAAAAAATGTCCAAATTCCTTATGGACTTCTTTTGCAAACTTGTAGGCAATGTCAATATCATTCCTGTTGTACTTTTGCTTTTGCCTGTCTGTTATGTCCTCTTTTTTGCTTAATTCAAACTCCATATATATGTTGAACCTACAGGGTTATATAAATTTTTATCACTTTTAAAAAATGGTAATTAATACATAGGGCATTTGCAAAGGTTTAAATAAATCACCTGAATATAAGATAATATGTCATTTTTCCAGCTATTGTTGATTATAATAATTATAACAGTCGTCTTCTGGGTATTCTTCATGATATTGAGGAGTGTTTTAAAGGCGATAAGCGCTCTAATGCTGGGTGGATTTGTCCTTTTGGTGATATTTGGTTCAATGTTTTATATGGACATAAGATCTCTGGAGGATAAACTAATAGAAGACGAAGGGGAAAACATCTTAATGGTGTGGGATAATCAAAGCATAATAATGGTCTCGAGGATAGAACCACAAGGACTTATGGAGAGAAATAAAGTTTTAGAAGAAATCAGATTAGACGATAATAAGAAGCAAAGAATCGATAACAGCTCATTTACTTCCAACAAGAGCAATATAATAAGTATAAGAAAGGAAGCATTCCAAGAAGGCTTGAGTGAGATTATAAGTTACAATGGCCTGAATATCAGTAAAGATGATTTCCTAAAAGTTTTGGATAAAGATGATGAGCTGGAGATTTATAAGATAATATATAGTGACTATGAACTGGATTATTATGAAGAAAATGTTGATAAATTCATTGAAGATGATAATTTTGACAATTTCAAAACAATGGCCCTAACAATAGCAATGGAAAACATGATACAAGATAATGGTTATACATGGCTTATAAAAATGTATAGCAGGGGCCATATAAAGATTGAACCTGAGAAGTTTTCCCTTAAGGTCATAAAAATCCTTCCCTTATAATACGTACGCCAAATACCTAGTTAAAAAAAGTACAAAAATATCAAATGTTGAAGAATCTATTCGTCAAGGAGTAGCATATCTATGTTCCTATACTGCTTGTAACCATTCTTCTCGTTTATTTCTCTGGCTTTCTTGAACTCCTCGTCACTGGGCTGTCTGGTAAATCCATCGACAAACCCACATTTGTTGCACTGGCCACCTTCAGGAACTTTGTTCCCACAAAAATCACATTTCTTTACTGCCATGGATTTTCGAAGATAAAGGCATAATTTAAAGTTTACGATTTGATCTCTTCCGGTTTGGATAAAGCACAATACAAGACCAAAAATAGAGGAAGAGCAGAAAGAAAAGTAAAAAGGATAACAAAGAGAAAGGAAAAAAAAGAGTGGGCCAGCAGAGATTCTCACCTACATTGTAGGCTGTAGCTTCAAAAATGCAGATGCTGGAACACTAGGTTCCAGTACGATAGCGAAAAAAAAGAG
>CAZBGG010000023.1:0-12996 GCA_964491305.1 uncultured Methanosarcinales archaeon | reverse complement strand
ATTTCAAAGAAGAAGAAAAACCCCATAAGAAAAAATATGGAATCATTTTTTTAATTATTTCACTTTTATTTGTACAAATAGCACTCATATCTGATAACCCTGCAACAGGAGCGTTTACGTCAATCAATCCTTCAAAAGAGTATTCTATCCTTGCCTTTTCTCTCCTATTTTTGATAATGCTTATCTTATTGGTGTCCGTAATAAAGAAAAACTAAGTAATAGTTACAAATTCAAAGTTTTCATCATATTCAAAACAAAATCTCCTGAATTGCACAGGAATAAAAAAGAATATACTTATTGACCATCAAACATAGCTTGTTGTGCAGATTTGTTGGTGATTTTTTCTGTCAATGTCATGAATGATAACCTGGATAGGAAATCCTGAAGGCTCAATTGATTGAACAAAGACATTAAACAAAATCCACTAGACATTGTCTATCATGTGGTTTTTGTTCTCCAATTTGATAGTTTTGTTCGGCAAAGTCCAGAAGTTGTATTGAATAGTTCCAGTTATTGTGGAAGCATATGGTTGCAATCTGCACAGAGAAACCATTGTCAATTGCCTTTTTGTATAGCAATACGGCTTTTTCTGTTATTTTTGGATTGAAGCCAGAGATTTTTTTGTTTATGTTCTTTGTTTTTATCTCATATAATATGACTTTTTTCTCTTTTGAAAAATCAATCTCAATTCCATCAATTGAATACCAGTAATCATCCAGGAATTCCATATGCTGTCTTGTTAAATGGTTGCCAAAGATTGCAAAATATCTGGTCTTGCTCCAGTATTTAGTGATTACAGCACATCTTCTGGTGAGCTTGAACATGCACTCCCCTATCAAGTCTTTATATGCACCTTTTGATTCTTTTAGGTTAAACATGAATATTGCAGGTTTAAACTGCAATAAATTATCGATTGTATAAGAACTGAATAGATTAACACATTCCCTGAAGAATTACAGGCATCAGCTAAAAAAATTGCAGGGATTTTGTCAACTGGGAGAATATTTCGGATTTTATGTTTAGATTCCGTCGAATCTTATATTTCACTTTATACCACCATTGACAATAGATACAAGAAAGTATTCAATGTTTTTTTAAACTCCAAGCAGTTGCTATAACTGAGCTACAATAAATTCATTTTAACTATGCAGTAGTAAAAAAAATAAAATTTATAAATTGATAGCTTATACTTATCTTCATGGTGGTTAACAAAGATGCCTTGATGCGATATAAATACAATGACCTTGGACAGTTTGTGACTTTTGAAAATATTGGAAAAATCTTTAATTTACCAATTGACAACAATACACTGGAAGAAGTAGTCCTTACTGAAGAAAATATTCCTGTTATCAGGGATAATATATTAGAAACTAAAGACACGCTTTCATCAATTGATGATAAATTAAAGAGTGGAGAAGCATTCTTCTCCAAAGCTCCAAAAAACCATCAGGAAAGTCTGGATTCAGTAAAAAGCGATGTCTGCGCCTACTTAGGCATTGAAGAAGTACCCATTCCCCACTGTGAATACAAATCATTTAGCAATTCATTAAAAGTCTTCATGGAATTGGTAACATCAAGTACTTTTTTCACGACTGCTATTTTATCAACCTCTTACTCCATAGCTAATTTTTCGATTAATGCACTAGGTACAGCTTCGGTTTGTGGTTACCTGGCATACAAGCTCTCAAAAGCAGGAACAGTCCCTGTCACCACGGATAGATTTATACCAAAACGTTATACAATCACACTTATGAATAAGAATTTTCAGGATCTTATGAGCTCATTCGCACACGAATATACACACGCAATACACCATGAACAAGGTCTTTATAAAGATGACATTACCAGAAACTTAAGTTTTTCAGAAGGTCACGCGAGAATGGTTGAGATTGAGATTTCAAAAAAATATGCTCAAGAAGAAAATAATGAAGCTTATTTGCACGAGCCATTTATTAAAAAATACGAAGACTTAGCTAATGCTTATGTATTATCCTGTGTTGCAAATGACAGGGAGATAGAATATGATATTCTACCGCAAAACGATTTTTCCTGTTTTATTAATTTAAATAAAAAGCTGAAAAAAAAACACGGGTTCCTGGAACCCCACGCCATAGGGACTACTTATTTTTCTGTTTTGGATAACTGAGTAGTCAAGACCCATGAAAAGCTTATTTTCTTCTGGATTGCCTTACTCTGTACTCTGCTTCTGCTTCTTTCCTTTCAAGCTCTCTATCCAGCCAGAGCATTGAACTTAAATAGTGAGATGCAAGGCCAATACCCCAACCCAGTAAAGGGAAAAAAAACCAAAGTGCCTCTGGGGAGTACAACAGATTAATGATTATGAGCATCGTGTTAACCAGTATATAAACCACCAAATGTATCACGAAGCTTTTTTTTTCTTCTTCAGAAATCAGCTGTCTATATGCTCTCTTATATTCCTTAAGATTAATTTCATTTGCCATGTAGATAACCACCCTTAGATTTGTTTAGACTGTGAATCTTCTGAAACTTTTAATATTATCTATTTTTTATCTTCAACGGGACACATCTATAGAAAGATTTTTAAATAAATTAGTAACTGATATTGCAACATGCCTTACCTTAGAAAAGTCACAAAAAATGGTACAGACTACTTTTATATGTTCCACACGATGAGGAACAATGGGAAATTTGATAAATTAACCAAATATCTTGGGAAAAGAAAACCTACTGAAAAAGAACTTCAGACCATTAAAAAAAATTTTATGGAAGAGATTAACGAAAAAAAGAACAGTAAAAATAAGAATTTAATCTCATTGCTTCAGGGAATCCAACAAAGATATGGTTATCTTCCCTTAAACGAATTGAAGAAGCTTTCTAAAAAAGAAAAAGTCCCTGGAACCGACATCTTTGGTGTAGTTAGCTTTTATTCACAATTCAGGCTTCAAAAACCGGCAAAATATACTATTTCCGTATGTACAGGGACAGCTTGCCATGTTAAAGGCAGCGAAAAAATACTAAATTTTATGGAGAAACATCTTGGCATAATAAGGAACACAACAAGCAAAAATGGTTTAATAAGACTTGAAACAGTAAACTGCATAGGAGCGTGTGCGAAGGCACCTGCTATAATGATAAACGAAAAAATTTATGGCAAGGTTGATGAGAAAAAGATAAGGGAGCTTATTGATAATTTAAAATGACTCTTAAAAAAACACCTACATTACTTGGAGGAAATAAGATAACTGTTGGGCTGGCAACCTGTGGTATATCTGCAGGCGCTAAGCCAGTTTATGATAGATTAAAAAAGGCAAATCTCTCTCTTCCTGTTTTTGAGGTAGGCTGCAGTGGGATGTGCTACAATGAACCTATAGTTACTGTAACACAAAACAACAAAAATTACATTTATGGTAATGTAACTGAATCCGAAGTGGATAAACTAATAACTGCAATAGAAAAAGGCGTAAAATGTGAAGACTTGTTTCTGGCTTCCAGATTAGATAAATTACCATATTACAAGAAGCAAAAAAGACTTATTATGGAAAATTGTGGTTTTATCACACCTACTGACCTATCTCATTACAAAGAAACGGGAGGTTATCAAGGACTTAAAAAGGCTCTTGATACTGGAGCCAACGGAACCATTGAGATAATAAAAGATTCTGGACTTAGAGGCAGAGGGGGAGCAGGTTTTCCAACTGGTCTGAAGTGGAGCTTTATAGCGTCCAAGAAGGGTAAAAAATATATGATTGGTAACGGTGATGAGGGTGATCCCGGAGCTTTTATGAACAGGACCTTGATGGAGAGTGACCCATTTAGGATAATTGAAGGCATAACCATTGCAGCTTTTGCAACGGGTGCTAGTGAGGGTTTTATATATACACGAGCAGAATACCCTCTTGCAATATCTACCCTACAAAAAGCGATAGATACTGCATATAAAAATAATCTCCTTGGAAAAAATATCATGGGGAAAAAAGGGTTTAATTTTGACCTTGGGATAAGGGAAGGCGCAGGAGCCTTTGTTTGTGGAGAAGAGACAGCACTTATTCATTCAATTGAAGGAAGAAGAGGTTCACCTACTCCTAGACCACCTTTCCCTGCTCAAAAAGGAGTTTTTGGAACCCCCAGCAATGTCAACAATGTTGGGACACTTGGCCATGTTTCCACCATAATGAAGATAGGGTCTGCTGCGTACAAAAAGATAGGAACAAAAACCAATACGGGTACGAAAGTAGTTTGCCTAACCGGAAAAATAAAACGGTCAGGTATTGTTGAAATACCAATGGGCACCTCACTTAAGGAAATAGTCTACAACATTGGAGGCGGCACGCCAAAAGGAACAAAGTTTAAAGCAGTCTTGACAGGAGGTCCATCTGGAGGTTGTATACCATCAAGCAAACTCAACGAAACGTATGAGTTTGAAACCATGCAAAAACTTGGCTCTATAATGGGCTCAGGAGGAATAGTGGTCCTATCAAACCAGTCGTGCATGGTGGATATCGCAAGATATTTCATGAACTTTACGCAAGAAGAAAGCTGTGGTAAATGCACACCCTGCAGAGAAGGTAATAAAAGACTGCTGGAAATGCTGCAACAAATTACGAAGGGTAAGGGTTCTGAAGAAGAGTTCAAAAAACTCAAGAAACTAGCAGAATTTGTAAGGGATAATTCTCTTTGTGGTTTAGGTATGGGTGCCCCAAACCCCATTTTGTCCACAATAAATTATTTTGAGAAAGAATACCAAAAACACATATCAGAGAAAAAGTGTCCTGCAGGTATATGTAACAATCTGTTAGAATTTACAATAGGAGACAAATGCATAGGTTGTGGTGCTTGCAAGAACGTTTGCCAGGTAAATGCCATTTCAGGTTCTCCAAAAGAAAAGCACACAATTAATCAAAAGATTTGCACAAGATGTGGCTCTTGCTATGAAATATGCCCTGTGAAAGCGATAGATAAAAAATGAAAAAAAATAAAGTCAAGCTAACAATCAACAGTAAAGAAGTTTCTGCAAACGAAGGAGAGATGATTCTAGATGTTGCTAGAAAAAGTGGTATTCACATACCTCACTTATGCATGGATGAAAGATTAGAGAGAATAGGTGCTTGCAGGCTCTGTGTGGTAGAAGCATCAGGATCACAAAAACTTATAGCTTCATGTTGCACACCCGTAAAAGAAGGCCTGAACATTAACACACACTCACCAAGAGTTCTTGAAGCAAGAAGAATAAACCTGGAGTTGCTTTTTGCAAATCACGATTTGAATTGTGTTACATGCGAAAAGAACAGAAATTGCAAGCTTCAAAAATACGCCGAAGAACTTATGATTAACGAAGTCAGATTTCAGGGAGAGAAGAGAGAAGAGGATGTTGACAATTCCAGCATAAGCATCAAAAGGGATAACTCAAAATGCATCCTCTGCGAGAGGTGTATCAGAGTATGCAATGAAATACAGACTGTTTATTCAATAGGTCTTCAGAACAGGGGTTTTGATACAACCATTAAACCACCTTTTTTTAACGATATGGCAAATAGCAGTTGCGTAAAATGCGGTCAATGCGTGATTACCTGTCCAACATCCGCCCTCACTCAAAAATCAGACATACAGAATGTTATTGATGCACTGAATTCCAACAAATATCTTATAGCCCAGACAGCTCCTTCCATAAGGGCGACCCTGGGGGAATGTTTTGGCATGCCTCCGGGAAGAACTGTCACCGGAAAAATGGTCAGCGCTTTGAAAGATATAGGTTTCAAGAAAGTTTTTGACACGGATTTTGCAGCAGACATAACAATAGTGGAGGAAGCAACTGAATTTTTGAGGAGATTAAATGAGGAAAGATCACTACCAATGATTACAACTTGCTGTCCGGCATGGATTAAATTCGCTGAACAGTTCTTCTACGACGAATTACATCACATGTCATCATGTAGAAGTCCACAGGCAATTTTAGCATCGCTTACGAAAACTTATTTTGCAAATAAGATGAACATAAAACCAAAAGACATTATTTTAGTTGACGTCATGCCTTGCACCGCGAAAAAATTCGAGATCGCCAGACCAGAATTCAAAGGGGAGGCCGATTATGTATTAACAACAGTAGAGCTTGGAAAACTACTAAAGCAACTTGACGTTGATTTCCCTAGGCTTGAAAACAGCGACTTTGACAATCCTCTTGGAGAAAGCACCGGAGCAGGAGCTATCTTTGGAAGAACTGGAGGAGTCATGGAAGCTGCATTGAGAACCGCTTCACATTGGCTTGGGGAAAAAAGTTTCACTAATATTGATTTTAGAAAGATACATGGTATGAGAACATTAAAGCATGCTGATATTAGGATAAAAGGCAAGGATCTGAAGGTTGCAGCTGTACACACTTTGGGTGAGGCAAGAAAGCTTATGGACCAGGTTCGTGAAGGTAAATCAGAATATCATTTTATTGAAATCATGGCTTGTTATGGAGGTTGTATTGGAGGTGGTGGGCAACCTCACGCCAATCAAAAGATCCTCAGGAAGAGAATTGGCGCTCTAAATGATCTTGACACACGGAAAAAAATAAGATATTCACACAAGAATCCTTCGGTAAAAAAACTTTACAAAGAATATCTAGGAACACCAGGGAGCAAAAAAGCACACAAACTTCTTCATACAAAATACTATAAGCGTAATATATTGTAAGTTAATTTTGATGGTGAGCCCCAACAATGGATGAAATACCGCCTGAGGTCAAGGAGCAACTTGAGGAACAGAAGAAGAATTGTCCTTTTTGCAAGATAGTCAGTGGAGAAATTCCATCAAAAAAAGTTTATGAAGACAACAAGATGATTGGAATTCTTGATATTAATCCATGTGTCAAGGGCCATACGCTTCTACTACCAAATGAACACTATCCTATAATGCCCTTAATTCCAAGAGATACTTTCAAGCATTTATTTGGATATCTGCCAAAAATTTTAGCTGCCTTAAAAGAGGCTACACTCACTACAGGAGCTAACGCTCTTATTGCTAATGGAGGGGTTGCAGGCCAACAATCTCCTCATTTCATGGTCCATCTGATACCAAGAGAAAAAGGTGACTGGCTTGATAAATATGAATTCTTAGGTAAAAAACTGGATGAGAATCAAACCCAACAGGCCTACCAGGTACTTTCTCAAAATATACCAATAATGTTAAAGAACCATTTTTCAAAAAATCCTGCAAATTTTGACAAGGTATACGAAGGAGAACATTCAAACGAAATAAAAAGGCAATGGTGCGTATACGAGGATGAAAAGACTGTCGCAATCATGCCCGAAGAGAGTGTTACTCCAGCTCACTTAAAGATTTTTTCAAAAGAGGAAAAAAATGATTTTGAGAATCTTGATTATGAAACAGCATCTCACATGTTCTATGTCGCTTCCTTTTGTGCAACAGCAGTTTTTGAGGGACTGAAAGCACATGGAACAAATATCATACTTAAAACTGGCTTAAGCGATGACAACAAAAATAATGAGCTACAAATACACGTGCTACCCAGGTTTGAGAACGACGGACTTGAATTGATAAATCCACCTATGGAATCCAAACCAGATATGGATGGAACTGCCTCAAAAATTAAAGAACAAATGTTCTATGTTGAGTACCAAGCTACAGGCCTAGATGAAAAAAAAGAAAAGATAACAATTAATTTTGACAAGCAAAACGAAAAAACTGCAGTTATGCAAAATGAAGAAGAAGACCACCTTGAAGAAGTAAGAAAGGCAATTAAAGGACTAAAAAAGTTCTAAATTAAATATATTCCAGTCAATTAATTTTGCACATTCTTGGAAAATTTTCCAATGGAATAAGCCATAAACTTTTTAAATATTAGGTAAATCTTATTCCCTATGCAAATAAAAAACTATATCAAAGCAGTTGAAGATTCTCCGGTTTACAAGGAATGGATTGAGAAAAATCCAGGATATTATCTGGTTCATGTTTTTTACATGACTGGGCAAGACCCTCATGTTGGGTATTATTCTTCAGACAGTGATGAGGTAGTAACATTCACCATAGGTGATGAAATCGCTAAATCCTCACCCGAAGAATCTTTTAAGGAATGCGGCATCATCGAAAAACTTGATAAGGAGAAGGTTGGTTTTGATCTGGATGTAGCAATGGAAGAAGCTAATAAATTAAGAGAAGAGAAAGATCCGTCGGAAGCTGTCGACAGTGACATGCTAATACTTCAAACACTTGAAGGAGAACCACTCTACAATATTACATTGATTACTAAATCATTTAATTTTATCAATATTAGAATCAGGGCAACAGATAAGAAAATCTTGGATTATAAAAAAAATTCAATACTTGATTTGAAGGAGTAGGGGTGAATCTTTTGGAACTAAAAATAAAGAGACTTGATAAAGAAGTTGAAATGCCGTTTTTTGCGTATGAGCACGATGCAGCCTTTGATTTAAGGGCATCCCATTCAGAAATAATAAGACCTAGTGAAAAAAAGATTATAAAGACAGGAATTTCCATGGCAATACCCACAGGTTATGTTGGCCTTATATGGGATAGGAGTGGAATGGCTGCAAAATTTTCTCTTCATACTTTAGCAGGCGTTATTGATTCTGGTTTCCGCGGAGAGATTGGCGTAGTTATGTTCAATTTAGGTAATGAAGAATTCAATATAGAGAAAAATATGAGAATTGCCCAGATGCTGATACAGCCGGTGGTGTGCCCAACCATTAGTGAGGTTGATGACCTTGACGATTCAGCCAGGGGTGAAGGCGGTTTTGGGAGTTCAGGGACTAATTAAAAAAGGATCATGATGGAGGCTTTTATAGGAAATGTCACCTCTTTTGAAGCGGGAGTCCAAAATATTTTACAGATATCCTTTGGTGGCTGCAATTTTAAATGCCCCTGGTGTAATGTTCCACACCTGCTTGATGCAAAAGAAGAGTACCGTAAACCTTTAAGGGATGTCAAGGCGGAAATAAGGCAGAATATATCATCTGTGGAGGGTGTTGTTTTTACAGGCGGTGAGCCATGTCTTCAGAGACCCTCTTTAATAAACCTCAGTAGGTTTTGCAGGGAGAATCATCTAAAAGTATATGTTCACACTAATGGTTCAAAACCTGAATGCATCAATTCTCTTCTTGAAAAGAGATTAGTTGATACCATGATTGTTGATTTGAAATCTCCTTTTAATGATACTTTCGAAAAAATAACCAAATCAGAGACTTTTTTTATAAGCAACAAACAACTGATGGAAGATATAAGAGATTCTCTCAAGATTTTAGAGAAGGCAAATATAGATATTGAGATAAGGACCACAATTATACCCGGTTGGATGTACAGGAAAGAAGATTTGCTGGAAATAGCTGAATTGATAAAAAATATTGAGTGTAGATGGAAACTTCAGACATTTAAACCGGATAGGCTAGTCTCAAAAAAGTTAAGTGACATCGTACCCCCAAGCTATAAGTTTATGGAAAATTTAAGGGACTACATGCAAAAAAAATACCCTAATACAAGGATATATATCGATTGAATATATGCCAATTTATTATTAAAATTAATACAAATACTTTCTCAAAAGGATTAAAGTTTCAATTATTTTTTTAGTGAGCGGCAAGGAATTGACTCACAGTTGCTGAATCAATAATCCCTACAAGGACTCACACACCCTTAAACAACTTTAATCTGTGCACTAGAATTAATAAAAAACATTATTTTAGGCAAGTTTTTTCTGATTTACCAGTCACTACCACTAGTGTTTTTTTATTTCTCATCATAAGAAGGTTTTTTACCTGTCTCAATTTTCTGACTCTCACAGCTATCTGCAACCGAATCATCACTTCTGGAGTTCTCTTTTTCAGCAGCATAAACTTTCTGCTCTTGGACATCACTAGGAGACGTTTCATTTCTATTAGTAGTTTTTTTATCACTTAATTTTTCGGAGATTTCAACAACACTATTTTTCGTGTCTTCAACAGTCAATGGAGGATTAGTGTCGAGGTACAGGACTTTACAATTATAATGACTAAACAATTTTTTAAGCCAATCGCTTTCGAATCTTGTTTGCACCTTCCTTTGAAAAACTACATTTTCAAAAATTGCATGATCCTTTTTATCCCTATTGTTAAGCCTTTCTATTGCTACTTCTGGTTCCACATTAACAAGAATCAAGACATCTGGAGAATTCTTTATAGCCAATTTATTTCCTGGAATACCTATTATCTCTCTTAGTTGTATTTTTTCATTTTGTACCGGCTGATAAACAAGAGAGGTGGTTATCCCCCTCTCCTGGAGAATAATCTTTCCTGCTTTTCTTGCAGGAATAATCAATTTTTTATAAAGTATTTCTCTATCAAGTGCAAACGCCTGGGCAGTAGACATACCTGAATATTTTCTGTTATTGGTTCTGACAATTTCCTCACGGATAACCTTCCCAACCATGGAAAAAGTAGGCTCCGAAGAGCAGATCACATCATATTCCATTACCTCGTCAATCTCTGGAATGTCATTCTTTTCTTTCCAATATTCCCTTAAATCGAATATTTTTTTGCCTTCTTTCTCAAAATGCTCCTTGAAAGCTGATACAACAGTCCCCTTACCACTGCCATCCAATCCATCAACCATAATGAAATAACCTTTGGCCATATAAGCTTGTCAGCAGTCACATTATATATAGTTTTTGTTATTGGAAATCCAGCAGAGAGTTCAACGGAAATTTTTCGTTATTTAAACATATGGATGCATATATTCATTTTCAAAAGCAAATTTTTTTAATATAACCGGTAATCTACAAATTATGGCTTATGATGTAATTTTCGTAACTGGAGAAAAATACTTTGACCACCCCTTGTGCGGAGTGGCCATTCTAAAAAGAATACTTGAAAAGAACGGATTTTATGTGGGCGTGATTGAAAAACCACAGAAACACAGCGATATTAAGGTTTTAGGTGTTCCAAATCTTTTTTTTGCCGTAAGTTCCGGAGCAATTGACAGTATGGTAAGGAATTATACTCCACTCAAAAAAAAAAGAGATTTGGATTATGTTCCGGACAGGGCAGTGACAGTCTACAGTAATTGGATTAAAAGGCATTTTAAAAAAGCTAAGATAATTATAGGAGGCACCGAAGCAAGCCTCAGGAGATTTGTACATTATGACTATTGGGAAAACAGGCTGAGAAAGCCGATTATCTTTGATTCCAGAGCGGACCTGATAGCCTTTGGCAATGCAGAAAAACAAATTGTTGAAATAGCAAAAAAAATTGAGAACAATCAAGACCTCTTTGGGATCCCAGGAACATGTGTAGTAAGCAAAAAAATACCTGAAAATTTTGTTGAAACGCCCTCATTTGAAGAATTATTAAACTCGAAAGAGGCATTCTGTGATATGCATAATCTTCTTTCAAATCAAAAGAACATAGCTCAAAAAATAGATAGCAGGTACATTATCCAATTCAAAAGCCCAAAATACGCAACAGAAGACATTGATGAGTACTACGAGTTACCATTTACCAGAGAAGCCCCTGAAGAAATGGAGGGTTTTAGATTCAGTGTAGTTACTCATAGGGGATGCATTGGCGAATGCAATTTCTGCTCAATAAGGTTAACACAAGGAAATAAGATAATTTCAAGAAGTATTGATTCGATAATTAGAGAAATAAATAGAATTACAAAAATGCCCCATTTTAAAGGTTATATAGATAATCTAGCGGGCCCTTCTGCAGAAATGTTTGGAATGGATTGCCAAAAATGTGATGGAAGTTGTATCGATTGTATAAATCTTGATAGAAGCAATAAACAATATATCAGTCTATTAAAAAAGGCTTCAGATATAAAGGATGTTAAAAAAGTCTTTATAAAAACAGGAATAAGGTTCGACCTCTGCAATACCCAGCTTATAAAACAGATTGCAAATGAACATGTTTCAGGACAATTAAGGATTGCACCCGAACATGTAAATAAAAATGTTCTTAAATTGATGAACAAGCATAAGGGAGATTACAAAGACTTTGTTAAAAAATTCAGGAAATATAATAAAAGAGATAGAATAGTTTATTATTTTATGACTGCACACCCAGGTTCAGGAATTAAAGAAGCAAAAGAACTAGCAAAGGAGCTAAAAGATACTTCCTTCAAAGAAGATGTGCAGATTTTTACACCCACACCACTGAGCACCTCAACTTGTATGTACTATACAGGACAGGATCCTGCTTCTAGAAAAGAGATATATGTTCCATACACATATAAGGAAAAGAAAATACAAAAAAGGATATTGTTCAAGGACTAAGTAGAAAATCCTTCTTATTCTATCCGACAACCAACTCTGTTGTTATGTTCATCTGAATGGGGTTCACCTATATGACTATTCATATCACGGTCCAATGAAGCAACTACTACCATATCGGGTGGAACAGTCCCCTCATCATGCAATTCACAGTGAAGATTACCATAATCACTTGAGCAGCACAGTGAATCCTTAAAGTTACTTTTGTTGCCAAAGTCCACATGTGAACCGAATTCAAGTCCACGAGTAAAACCAAACAATCTAGTCTCATGTTCATAACAGATTCCCGTTCTCACTGTACACGCAATAACATCATCACAACATAAGTTGTATGGAAACTCAAAAGCGGAACCTGGCTCTACAACATGTGAATTTGAAGTTTCTCTTAAGGAGAACAGTGGAGAATAACCTTCACCACAATCATTTTCAACCAGACAATAAAAATCAATATCTTCCTCTATGAAATTAGCGGTTACCTACATATTTTCTTTTACTTCTATGACGCATTCCTTGTCGGAACCGCTACAATCACCTCCCCAATGTGAAAACTCCCACCCATATGATGCATTCGCTGTTATTTGTACAACGTCACCCTTCTTATGCAAATGGGTTCCAATCCCAGGAGATGTATCGCCACTACCTTCAATACTAATTTCTAAGACAAGTCCTTCTGACTCCTCTATAAAGTTGGCAATTATCGACTTGTCTTTTGTCATATTTATCAAACAATTGGTTTCAGAACCTTCGCAGTC
>CAZBGG010000022.1:0-13001 GCA_964491305.1 uncultured Methanosarcinales archaeon | reverse complement strand
AAAAAGTTATAGAAGTAGTTGAAAAATCGAATAAAAACTTTGATGTATATTCTTTTGATATATGGAACCCTTTTAATCTAAGAAAAAGAACAAGTCCAAAAATGGTTGTAGACGTTACAGCCACTTTTTCACAAAAGATGAGGGCTTTTTCACTACATAAAAGCCAATGGCACGCAAAACTAATCATGACTCCTGCTGCATACGCAAGAGGTCTGATAAACGGCCTTAACCATAACTTCAGGTACGCTGAGGTTTTTTACAAACTAAAATGAAAAAAATAGTTATCGCAACTGATGGATTTTTACCTAGATGGGATGGTATTGTTAGGTTCCTCCTTGAAATAGTTCCTAAACTGGAAGAGAATTATAAAATAACTATACTCGCACCAGAGTTTGAGGGCGACTATTACAACCCCTTTAATTCCGAAATAATAAGATTCAGTATAATTAAATTTAGACTTGGAGACATATATTTTTCTAAGCCTTTTAGAATAAGAAAGTACTTGGAAGACGCAGATATTGTTTTTGTGCAAAGCCTTGGAACCATAGGAATATCATCAATAATTTCAGCATCTAAACTTGGGAAAACAATCGTTTCATACACCCATCTTTTAGAATGGGAATTGGTTTTGAAAAGCATTAAAAGATTCAAAAAAACGTCAAAATATCTGGGTAAAAGATTGGCCAAACGGCTTTATAACAAATGCGACCTTTTGATATGCCCATCTGAAGAAGTCGCATTAAAATATGAGAAAATCGGTGTCAAAACACCTAAGAAAATAATAAATCTTGGAACAGATACTAAAATTTTCAAACCACCAAAAGATAAAAAAGAGGCCAAAAAGGACCTGGGTATCTCAACCGAAGAGATAATCATAGGCTACCATGGAAGACTAGGCCGTGAAAAAAATCTAATTACTTTATACAGAGCCTTCAGACGACTTGAGAATAATTACAAAAATATTAAACTATTAATTATTGGTGAAGGAGTTAAGGACCAAGAAGAGATATTCTCTTCAAATAGGAACATAATAATGCCAGGTTCAAAAATGGATGTTGTGCCCTACTTACAGGCAATGGATATATATGTACTTCCATCACTTACGGAAACAAGCTCCCTTTCAACCATGGAAGCCATGTCTTGCGGTCTTGCAGTTTTGAGTACTCCAGTGGGATATGTTAAGGATTACATCGAAGAAAGGAAAAACGGGATGCTCTTTCCATTTAGAAATTCAATGGTACTTTCCATGAAAATGGAACTTCTGATAAAAGATGAAGAACTAAGAACGAGACTTGGAAAAAATGCTAGGAAAACAATCAAAAATAAATTTTGCTGGGACAAGACCCATGAGAAAATAGAGGAAACAATTAAAAATCTTATATAAAAGATGGATAATAAAAATATGGGCAAATTCTAGCGATTTTATAAGCTAATAAATAGCCATACAGCTAATACCTTAAAAATACAAGTCGAATTTTTGTCACCCTCTAACACAATAGCACCTATCCTTTTTCTTTGCATCACATTAAGCTTATATACTTTATTTCATTTTACCACACCTACTTTGGGAAACGTGCTTAAGATGGGTGTTGAAGAGAGTATTCAGGAAGCAATAGAAGAGGCCAGAAAAAGGGTCCAAAAGATAGATATAGGTTATGAAACCTTTCTACAAAAAGCCCGAAGATACGCTCAAGAGGGGAATATAGACATTGTTGAACAAATTGAGGAAATTAAAAGAGCAAGATATAAGAGTTTGCTGCCCCTGGCAATTGGTGAAGCTAATGAAAGAGCTCAAAATGGAAAAAAAGGCTTTCAAATATTTCTGGCAATAGCACAAAGTTATGCCAGTAGATTGGGAGAGGACATAGCTGAGCACATTGGCATAATTGAAAGGAGGGGTTATGAAAGAGCTACAGAACTAGAACTTGATAATGCAAAAAACATGGCAAAGGTGGGAGACATAGGGTTCCAAAGTGCCTTGGAGAAAGCTGAATTGTACCATAATATTGTCAAATTACATATAGATAATGAAATCATAGCGATTAAGAAAACAGGCTACAGCTCCATAATACCAGGCATCTTGGAAAAAGCAGAAGAAAGGGCAACAAATGGAGACTCAAAATATATGCCCCTTTTAAAAACAGCCGAAGGATATGCAGCAAAAATTAATATGGATATTTCTACAAAAGTCAACGAAATTAAAAAAATATACAACGGATAACAACAATTTTGGGTTTATTGCTTACAAAACCGTCCTATACCCTGTTCAAATCTCCTACGAGATTTTCAATGAAATAAAAGCTGGCACAAATTTTATAACCAAATAATTTTTCCTTATCAGATGAGCAACGAGAGAGTGAACGAATTCATAAGGGAACCAAAAAAATCCCTTTTTAAACTAGCCTTCCCCATCTTTATAACGATGTTTGTCCAAGTTGCATACAACATATCAGACGCAATATTCGTAGGAAGACTTGGAGCAGAAGCTATAGCAGCAATCACTTTCTCATTCCCAATATTTATTTTAATGATTTCCATAAACACAGGTATTGGAATTGGTATGGGTTCAAAAATTTCCAGGCATTTAGGTGCCAATCAAAAAAAAAGTGCAGACAGCACTGCAACCCATGGTATGATTATCTCAATTTTCATGGCCTTCATTGTTTTCATCTCTGGAAGCATTTATATAAATGATTTGGTAAGTTTGCTTGGTGCAGCCGATAATGTCAAACCAATTGCCATAGAATACTTAGCTGTGATGCTTTTCGCTCCTTTTTTGATGTTTCCAGTAGGAATATTTAACCAGATATTCAATGGTCAGGGAGATACTAAGACTCCAATGAAGATAATAATATTCGCCCTCATATTAAATGTAATTCTGGACCCCATCTTTATATATGCCTTGGGTTTTGGGGTGAAGGGAGCTGCCTATGCAACAATCTCAGCACTTGGATGCAGCTTGATTGCTTTTTTCACGCTTTTCTTAAGAAAATCAAACGTAAGATTTATAGTAAAAGATTTTAGACCTAAATGGCACATAATTAGACGAATACTTTCTGTGGGCATCCCCGCAACAATAACCATGGTAACCATGTCAATTTATTTGTTTTTCATAAATAGGTTCATGGCACATTTTGGGACGGATTATGTAGCGACTTTTGGAATAGTGGCAAGACTAGAAAGCGTCGCAATAATGCCCATCACTTCTATATCATTAGCGATAATGACTCTAACAGGAATTTTTTATGGAGCAAAAAATTTTGATCTTTTAAATGATATTATATGGTACTCTTTACGCATAACAGTTTTAGTCTCAATACTTATTGGAGCTTTGTTTTTTGCGATTCCAGGAGTTTTGTTCATGATATTTACCAACGAGACAAGCATTATACAGCTGGGAGTAACTTACATGAGAATAAATGCTTTGACCTTCCCTTTCATGGCAATAACGGCGATAATGAGCAGGGCTACACAAGGGCTTGGCCATGGAATACCCGGAATGATTATTAACTTAACAAGAGTTATTTTTATCGCAATACCTCTTTCCTATATCTTTATATTCATATTAGACCTGCCATATACAAGTGTTCCCATCGCAGGAATTGTAGGCGGTGCAGGCGGCTCTGTTGCAGGGATTTTATTATATAGATCATTATATAAAAAATGTAGAAAAAATGCAAACCTTCCATGATATGAATTCTACAAAACAACAAGATTTATGGTCTATTGGTTGGTAGATTTTCAATAAACGATTATCAGTTTATCTCTAATCATCCTCTCTTATACTTATCAATATCTAGTCCTAGTTCTTCCTTCCGATATCCTCCTAATATATCATCCAATCTTTCCTGTATATCGTAATTTTTGCACATTGGGAGTCTCATCTCTGTGTCAAACATATGCGCAAGAGGAATTGGGTTCTTCAAGGCAAATACGCCCTTCACTAGAGGGAGGATATAATCCTGCATCTCATGAGATTCTTTATGCTTTCCGCCTAAAGCTGTTTTTACAATCTTGCTAAAATATTCAGGAGCAACATTAGCAGACGCAGAAATAACGCCATAGCCACCAAGTTGTATAATATCCGCAACCAGATGGTCTTCACCCGAATGAACTTTAAAGTTATCGCTATCCGTGCTGTTTACCACATCCATTACTTGTTTTAGATTGCCCGAAGCATCCTTTATACCAATAATTGAAGGATTTTCTGAAAGCTTTATGGTGGTTTGGGCCTCTATGTTTGAACCAGTTCTTCCAGGAACTGTGTAGAGAACCAGATTACTTTCCTTAAGTTTATCGGCAATTGTTGTGAAATGCTTGTACAAACCATCTTGAGTGGGATTATTCTTGTATCCGGTTGCATGTAAGAAAGTTGTTGGACCAATTTTTTCCTCAATAGCTTCTGAGAGATAAACAGCTTCTCTGGTACTATTCGAACCCGCACCAACAATCATACTCTTCCTTCCATTAATACGATCAAAAAAATATTTTGCAAGGTCAACTTGCTCATTATGACTCAGTGCAGAATCCTGGCCCGTAGTACCACATGCCACCAAACCATCAACACTTGTTTCCACCAGGTCATCAATAAGCATATCCAGTTTATTCAAATCAACTGAATTGGACAAACCATCACCTTCTTTAAAGGGTGTAATAACAGCAACATAACACCCCGAGAAATCGTTTGGGTGTATAACTTCATTCTTTCTTTCCGAATCCATAGTATCACTTTATAATGAGTACAATAACTTCTATTTTAATTTTACTAAAACCGACAGTGTTTGTAGGGTACGGTTATTTTTTCACCCCATTATTAACACTAAGCATTTATTCAAGTCTAAAAATTAACCAACAAAACAAACAATCAAAGTAATCCAAAGCTAAACCCTAAGGCTTACTACCTTACTAATGCCGTCTTCATTCATTGAAACACCATAAAGGTTCTCAGCTTCGCTTACAACACCATCCTTGTGCGAAATAATTATATACTGCGCCTTGCCTGAATATTTTTTTATCAGATCTGCCAGTAATTCAGAATTTTTCTTATCAAGGGCTGCATCAACCTCATCAAAAACATAAAATGATGCGGGCTCAAATTCAAGTATAGAGAAAATAAAAGCCAGAGCAGTCAAAGTTTTCTCACCTCCTGAAAGACTCCTTATATCAAGAAATTTTTTCCCGGTAATCCTTACCTTTAACCTCAAACCAGCCTCAAATGGTTCATCAGGATTTTCAAGCTCCAAGAAAGCCTCACCCTTAGTTGTCAGATGCTTAAACATTGTTCTGAAGGATTGATCAATCTTGTCAAAGGTGTTCATAAATATATCCTTCTTCTTCGACTCAATCTCGTTAATCATTCCAATTATTTCTTGCCTTTCTTCAGTCAATTTTTCCCTTTTCTTAATCAGATTCTGATATTCTTCGTTTATCTGGTCATATACTTCTAGAGATCTCATATTAACATTTCCCGAGTTCTGGAGCTGCCTCTCCAGATTAGATATATCTTTCTTTAGCTCTTCTTCATTCTTACTCTTATAAAGTTCTACTCCCTCATACTTATTATATTCGTCATTGAGGCCAACAAGTTCAGACTCCAAGCCTGCACGGGCAATAGAATGATTGTTGATTGTGTGCTCTAAGCTTCTTGCTTGCTCCTCAAGTTTAATTATATTGTTTTCATCCGATTGCATGCTTTCATTAAGTTTATCTTTTTTAACAAACAACTCCTTGTACTTACCATAGAACTCTTTTTGTTTTTTCTCTTTATCCTTCAAGTCTTTTTCCTGCTGGCTTGTCTTATCCTTCAACCTCATTAGCTCGTCTTGAAATTTTTTCTCCTCTTTATCAAGTTGACCAAGTATTTTTGAAATGTTATCCCTTTCAGGCTCTAATATATTCTTTAGCTGTTGCTCCATATTTTTTTTGTCAGACTCAAGTTGTATAGTTTTTTCTCTGATTTCGGTCTTCTGTTGCTCAAACGTGTTCAACTCCGCAATTACAGTAGGATTTTTCATTTGCGCAATTCTGTCCTTTAACTGCTGCTTCTTTGACTTTTGTTGAGCAAGTTCCTTATTGACCTTAGTTATCTGAGCCTGTATCTCATTTAGTTTCTTATCTATCTCCTTTTTCTTTTCCTTTAATTCTTTCTTTTCAGTCATATTTGCGTTCAAATCATCACTATCAAGATGCAAGCTTTTTTCAATCTTTATTATTTCTCCCTCAAGAGTAGACTTATGCTCCCTTAACCGGGTTATTCTATCCTCATTACTTGATTTTTTATCCTCAAGGGACTGTATAAGAGATTCCATATCGAATACAGTTTTTTCCTTCTCTTTTATTTCATCAGCCAATTCCTTCTCTTGGAATCCAGAAGTAGCTTGTTTTTGCTTATATCCACCATGCATTGCACCCGAAACTTCAACCAGGTCTCCCTCTATAGTAACCATTCTGATAGTACCAACACCAACTCTCCTTGCAACATCAATATTTTCTACAACCACAGTATTACCAAATACATAGCTAAAAGCCTTCTTAAACTTTGAATCAAATGATACCAAATCAATTGCAAAACCGTGGACACCGTTTACATCTTTCACATTGGGAGCCTTTGAAGAATCCGCCGATTTTATTTTGTTCAATGGTAAAAAAGTTGCAGTCCCAAACTTATTCTGTTTAAGATATTTGATGCATTTTGAAGCAGTCGAATCACTATCCACAACAATGCTCTTAATTCTTGGTCCGGCCGCCGTACTCAATGCCTGAGAATACTTGCTTTGGACGCTTCCCAGGTCGGATATAGTACCATGAACTTCACCCAATTTGTTTCTATTATCCATAATTTTTTTGGAGGCTATGCTATCTGCTGCACTTTGCTTAAATTGGCTATTTTTAGCATTCAACTTTGAGAGAGAATCACGCGCATCATCAAGTTTTTTCCTGGCATTGCCTAATTGAGAAGCTATAGAAGAATCTTCAGTCAAAAGTTTATTAAGCTCAAGAGTGGTCTTCTTGAACTCATCCCTTTTCTCCTTTAAATTTTTTAAGTCCTCTTTATGCTTATTCTCTATTTCTTTTACTTTTGCAATTTTCTCATCTAAAGAATTAAGGTAAACGTCGATCTTATCGTTTTCCCTGAAATATTCCTGCTGCTCTTCACGGAGATTCTGTATCTCTTTTTGCTTTTCTTCGATTTCTTTATCTATCTTATCCATATCGTTTTCTATCTCTTCAGAATCTTCAAGCTTATGCTTCCGCCGAAATGTTTCCAATTTGTCTTTTATTTTTTCAGTCTGAGAATCGTTATCTTTTATCCTTTTCTCATAAGCAGTTATTTCTTTATACATATTATCAATTTTTCTATTCTGGTCCTCCAGACTCTTTTGCAGATTATCTTTTCTGGCAACCACCCGATTAAGCTCATTCTCGTTTGAGCTAATATTGGTTTTATTTGTAGCAATATCAATCTTTAGCTGTTCTATATCCTTCATAATTTGGACCTGCTCTTTTTCCCCTTTCTCTTCAATTTCCTTGCTAAGTTTCTTTATCTCTTCTTTTTTCTCTTTAACACTGGTTTTATAAGAATTGACCTTTTCATCTATAGACTTGATTTTACCCTCTAGTTGCTCTATCTTTTTATCAAATTCATCCCTTTTTACCTTACGATGCTTAATTTTAAGATAACAAAGAGTAGCCCTTGCCTTAGTCAGCTTATCAGAAACTTCCTTATACTTAAGAGCCTGGTCCCTATCTTTCTTAAGTTCCTTCAAATAGCTTTCCCTCTCTGAAAGAATTATCTCAGCTTCATTTATTTTTTCATCTGCCTTAGAAAGTTCATTCATAGCTTTCGACTTCTTATCTTCATAAACAGAGATACCAGCAATATCTTCAACTATCTTTCTACGGTCGATTGGAGACATTTCTATTAATCTAATTACATCACCCTGCAAAACAATGTTGTAGCCATCGGGGTTTATATTGGCAGAGGACAAAATATCAAGAACCTCTTGTCTCGTCCTCACCTTGTCATTTATCTTGTACTTGCTTTGTCCAGAGTGCATTATTATTCTTGTTATTTTTAAATAATCTTCATCTATTGGAAAAGTCTTTTTTGAATTGTCAAAATATATGCTTACTTCCCCAAATTTAGAAGGATTCTTTTTCTTGCCACCATTGTAGATGAGATTAGCCGATTTATTAGCCCTTAAACCCTTCGCAGAGCCCTTGCCAAGAACAAAACAGATAGCATCCATAACATTACTTTTTCCCGAGCCATTAGGGCCGAGAACACAATTAAAGTTACTATTAAATTCAAGTTCAGTTCTCTTCCCAAAGGATTTAAAACCCTTCATCACTATTTTGTTGATTCTTGTCATTCTTATGTTTACAAATTCCTGGCTAACACAATTTTAAAAGCCATATATAAAGCTTTTGCTTTGGACTAGAGAATTTCCGTAGAATAAGAGAAGATGTTTTGGCCCTAATACAATAGTTAAGAAAATAAACTAAAGTTTTTTAAAACACTGGGAATCCTTGTCCCCATGGCACTTTATTTCATAGGCACAGGTATGTGGGACGAAAAAGATATAACCGTAAAAGGTATGGAAGCAATTAAAAGGTGTGATAGTGTGTATCTTGAGAGTTATACATCCAAGCTTAATTGTTCAATAGAAAAACTTCAACAATTCCATAATAAAAAAATAATAAAAGCAGGCAGGGAGTTTGTTGAGGATGGGAATGATATCCTTTCACAGGCAAAAGAAAAAAATGTCGCCCTTCTTGTAATAGGTGACCCTTTTGGAGCCACAACTCACATAGATCTAAAAAAAAGAGCTCTTGATGATGGAATCAAGGTTGAAATTATACACAACGCTTCAATACTCAATGCAATAGGATCAACAGGGATAGACCTATACAAATTCGGGAAAACCACTTCAATACCTTTCGAAAACAGAAACATAACCTCTCCTTTAGATGCAATTAACTTGAATCAAAAACAAGGTCTCTCAACCCTGGTTTTATTTGATTTAAATCCAGAGAGCAACAAATTTATGCATGTGAAAGATGCAATGACCTTCCTATTAGATATTGGCCTGGAACCTGAAACTATATGCATAGGATGTTCAGGAATTGGGTCCAAAGAACCAGAAATCAAGGCAGGTAAAGCCAAGACATTAAAGGATGAAGAGTTCACACTTGAGCCACAGTGCCTGGTTATCCCTGGAAAAATCCATTTTATAGAGGAAGAAATGATAAAAAGATATTGGATAGGTTGACAACCTTAACAACAAAGCAACAGAAAAATCAAATGAACTTAGAATCCTTCAATTCCTTCAAATAATCAGAGAATGAGACCCTCATTTTAACAAGCTTCCAATCCAAATGCTTAACCAGGCCAATAATACCTTCCAGTACATCTGTTTCGGTAACAACACCAACCAGATTTCCGTTCTTATTAGTCACGGGAAAGCGCCTTATCTTCTTCCTTTTCATATACCTACCTGTAGGAATAAGATCACTATCAGGACTTGCAGTTATAAGATCCTTTGACATTATATCTTTTGCATAGGAATCATCAAGAGAAATATCATTTATAACCACTTTTTTCAACACATCCCTCTCGGTAATGATACCTACGGGTTTTCTATATTCAGTAACGACTACACAACTTATGTTACCATCCGACATCAACTCAACCACTTTCCGTAGTTTAGAACCCGGCCTAACTGTCTTGACCGATTTATTCATCACACTCTCAATTTTCCGATACTTATCATCTTCTGACATTAATCAACACCTACTCAAGTGTACACCAACAAGGACATGTTATCTCAGCAGAAACTGACCTGAAGTAAACAAAGCCTTCATCCTGACAGTATTCAATACACACTTCCTCACAACATTCTTCCATCTCCGAATCAGACTTATCAATACATTCATCAGGCATCCTAAGTATCTCGGGTGAAGGATCATCTTCCCCCTCAACTACTTCACCGCAGCCAGCCAGCAAAAAAATCCCAAGTAATAATAAACAAAATCTCATTTTATAGTCTCGCGTATAAAATTCTATTTAAATTTATCTATTCACTTAAAATGAATTACACTAAGAAAACAAAAATCAATTCCTGCCTTTATGTCCATTCTTCTTATAATCACTTAATATCTTCTCCAGTTTTTCATCACCTTCTTGGAGTTCTCTCTCAGCATCACTGATATTTTCATCCTCCTCTACTGGTAATTTGTCCCACGGCATAACATTTTCCCCCATATGAGGCCATCTGGAAAAAAAACATAGCACCGAAGAAAGTATAAACGCCAACACTGCATTTAGAACCACAACAACCTCTGGCTGAGCAATATCTACAAGATATGACTCTGTCTGCAAAACCCCCAAAAAGATAAAGATAGTTAAAATAACCATAAAAAAAGGCACAAGATTAAGATATCCTCTACTCTTAAACTGTAAAACGACTACATAATTAACACTAATGGTTATTATAACTGGCAAAAAACTCACAAGAACCCTAATCACATAAGCATCCGTTATCGCTGAAAGAAAAACTATAAAACCTAATATAAAAGCTACAGAAAGAGCATAAATCACAAGAGGGGGTAGTTTAAAAAAATCTTTAGTGCCTGTTTTTCTCGGAGCACTCCTTTTTCCTTCTTCAAATAGATCATCAATATCTATTTTTGAACTATTCTCTACACTTTTTATAGCCGCGTCAACCAATTTTTCACTATGACCATAATTGATAAGCGCCTTCCTTATAGCATCATTACTATAACCCTGTTCCTTCTCCTTGATAATAAAATCAACTATAAGCTCAGCTAAATAAGAGAAAAGATCTTTGCTCATCTTTTTTTTGCCTCTAGTTTTCTTTTTTCTGGCAGGAAGTGAACCAATTTCAGAAAAAATTCCATCCACCAAGCCTTTCTTATAGCCATGGCTCAAAAGCAACTCTTTGATATCTGAAGATTCATAGCCCTGTTCTACTTGAAAAAGAATATAATCCCTTAGATAATCCCTAACACCTTTACCTTCTCTCTGAAGACTCATAAAATATACACTGATAAAATTTATTTAAATATCTTTTCATTATTTTATCAAAAGATATTTAAAAGCTATAAAATTTTAATTGACCACAATGGAATTAACTAAAAAACCCCAGAAGCCAATCATATTGCAAGGCTTCCCGGGATTCGGACTCGTGGGAACAATTACTACAGAATTTCTGATTAGACATTGTAAATGTGAGATGATTGGAAAAATGTGGTTTGAAGACTTGCCAGCTGCGGTAGCAATACACAAGGGTGAAATAATACATCCGGTAAGTATCTATTATAACGAAGACTATAACCTGGTAATTTTGCATTCTATAAGTGGAGGGCAGGGAATTGAATGGAAAGTAACTGATTTCCTGATGGAGCTTGGTAACCAACTAGACGCAACAGAGTTTTTATCCCTTGAAGGAATAGGAATCAGTGAAGAAAAAGAAACATCAGATGTTTTCTACCACACAACGACCAATGAGAGAAAAAAATACTTGGAAGAAAAGGGTCTAAAACAACTAAATGAGGGGGTTATGATGGGGGTTACATCGGCGTTGATACTAAAGGAGAAACGACAAATAACAACGCTTTTTGTTGAAACTCACGCAGACTTCCCGGACAGTAAGGCAGCCGCTGAATTGATTAAATGTCTAGACAAAATTCTTGATTTAGATGTAGACCCTGGACCACTTTATGAATCAGCAAAAAAATTTGAAGAAAATTTCAACAAGATCATCCAACAAGGCCACCACACTCAAAACAAAAAAAGGCAGATGAACTATCTTGGATAGAGATTTAACATCTCCTTCAAAGTTGAGAAGCCCAATTCCTCTTGTCCTTTTTCAAAAGCAGGTGGGCATCTTTCGGCCCATCAGTCCCCGAAGAGTAATTTGGAAGCTTTACCTTCTTCGCCCCGGAGAAGATATATAGTGAAGAGGTTATCTTTTGTATGGCCTGGAACTCGTCCCAGCTGGTAAAGCCGGTCTGATCCCCTTTCATGACCTGATAAAGTAGAATCTCATAAGTCTCAGGTGTATTTCCTTTGTAGGCCGCTTTCTCAAAAGACCCAAAAATAAAAGGAACCGTCTTTATGGAATCGCCAGGTATCTTTGAATTTAAGGATATTTTTAGCCCTTCATCAGGCAAAATGCTGAAAGTCAACACATTACTTGGACATACCCTATTTCCAAACAATTTGCTTGCAGAAGCTTTCAAAACAACATCTATATTGCATTGAGTCTTACTCATTCTCTTGCCAGACCTCACATAGATTGGGACTGTCTTCAACCTGCCTCTAGCAAGATTAAACTTTGCGCAAAAGAAAGTCTCTTTAATCGAATCTTTGGCAACACCCTGCTCCTGCCTATAGCCGGGTACTTTTTTACTATCAATTTTTCCGGAACCATACTGACCAATTACCAAGTCTCTAGCCAAAGGCTTTTGGACTGACTTAATCACTTTTAATCTTTCATCCCTTACATCAACAGCATTCATTGATTTAGGCTCATCCATCGCAATTGAGCCCAATAAATGAAAAACTCCTCCTTGAAGAGCCCCACCAATCACACCGTCTTTACCATTAAATATCCCTTCTTCCAAGACACTCCTCTCATCAGCCATGGTTATTTGTATATTATCTATGCTGCTACTACTCCATAAATCGCTTATTAGAGTATTGCTAAACCTATAAGCCATCAGGCCCTTAAAGGTATCATCACAAAAGTAACCATTTAATCTATAGATCTGGCTTTCTTCAAAACATTTACTCATACTATCATTAAATCGGTTTATTTTTTTAGTATCGTGGTTAAATGGAAATTTGTAAACTGCCCTTTTCCAACCCCTCCCTTTTAGAATATTTGTCACTGAGATTTTCTCAGTCAATAATGAAGTAAAGGATAAAGAAGTTGCAAAATAAAAGATTTTATTACCATTGCATTTATTTTTTTTAT
>CAZBGG010000021.1:0-14514 GCA_964491305.1 uncultured Methanosarcinales archaeon | reverse complement strand
AAGGCCTTCAACATTAGCCTCATAGGAGATGATAAGAATATAACCGAGAGAAAAAAATCCAAAAATATAGATTTTAATACACTTAGTTATGGAGACACAATAGAATTCTGGCTTCCCGGCCCGGAAATAACCAAGAAAAATATTTCAGCCAGTGAAAAAAAAGTTATAATTTCATCAGAATATGGTTATACCAATGTAAAAGCCAGAGCAAGTTTAAAAGGTGTTCCAGAGGAAAGGATAAAGGTTTATTGGTTAAAAGACAAAAAGAAGAAGGAAATAAGTGAAACTGAGTTCTTTGACAAAAACGGGGATGGATTGATTGATGAAGTTGAATGGATTGTACCTCATCTAAGCACACAAGAGTTCATCATAGAGATTGTTTCAGCCTATGAACTTGACGAGAACAGGAATTTTTTGAGGGATATTTATAATGTTGTCCACAAAAAAGACAACATATGGGCAAACA
Organism: uncultured Methanosarcinales archaeon; assembly: GCA_964491305.1. GTDB lineage: Archaea > Nanobdellota > Nanobdellia > Woesearchaeales > DSVV01 > CAZBGG01. Next base: position 14,048 of record CAZBGG010000021.1, on the reverse strand, counting down.
TTTCCGAAGAAAATTTTATTAGAGCAACCTTTGAGAAAAAACTTGGCAGCAAAAATGATATAACAATCTACGCAAGGTCAAAGGATAGTTCTAATTTAGAGGTCTATAAAGAAGAGCAGTGCATTTCTGAGGAACCAATCGCAATCTTTAATAACATATCTAAAGAGGGATGGTATAAGGTTTACTTAACGGGACTTGAGGATAAAAAACAAAGAACTTTTGATTTGAGGGTTACTGAAGGAGACATTGAAATAGACTATATCGTCGACCCAATACCTACCTGGACATTTGAAGTGCAAACTACAGAAAACGAGCAAAAATTTACCTTTGAACTGGAAGGAGCTGATGTTGACATTGAATTTGGAGATGGTAATAATGCATCATTTAGTGGAAATGGAACTGTAAGCCATACATTCCCGGAAGCAGATGTTTATAATGTAACATTAATTGGTACAGCCTCTAGAGTAAGTTTTTGCAGTAAAAAAGATGATTGCGGAGATAGTACCCCTGAACTTTTAAAAGATGTTTTAACTACCATCCCAAAAGATTTTGGACTTATATCTGCAGAAAAAATGTTCATGGGAACAAATGTGGAAACGTTTAGTAATATGGATTTTTTTGATGAAGCTTCGCCTGCCATAAAAAATATGAGTCATATGTTTGCAAACTCTGATTTCAATCAAAACATAAGCAAATGGAATGTATCAAACGTTACTGATATGGAAGGAATGTTTTATAATTCTAATTTCAATCAAAATATAGAAAACTGGGATACTTCAGGTGTAACAAATATAAACAGCATATTTTCAAACACCCCATTTAACAAAAACATCAACGGGTGGGACGTATCAAATGTAGAAAGCATGGATAGAGTTTTTCAAAACTCTGGTTTTAATAAAAGACTTGAAGACTGGGATGTTTCCAATGTAGAAAGTATGAACAACATGTTTGCAGATACTCCTTTCAACCAAAACATAAGCAGCTGGGATGTTCCCAATGTAAGAAGTATGAACAACATGTTTGCAGATACTCCTTTCAACCAAGATATTGGAAGTTGGGAAATAAACAGCGTTGTAAATATGGGCGGGATGTTTGAGAACTCTGATTTCAACAGAAATATAGCTGGTTGGGAGGTGATTAATGCAGAGAATATGAGTCGGATGTTCGCAAACACTCCATTTAATCAGGATATTGGAGGTTGGGATGTTTCTAATGTTAAAAATATGAGGGGAATGTTTGAGAGCTCCAGTTTCAATAGAGATATAAGTAGTTGGGAAGTAGGAAGCGTTAATGATATGTCAAAGTTGTTCGTTAACACCCCATTCGACCAAGATATTGGAGGTTGGGATGTTTCTAATGTTAAAAATATGAGTAAGATGCTTGCAGAAGTCCCATTTGACCAGGATATTAGCAACTGGGAAGTAACCAACATAAAAGATTTCACAAAATTTCTTGATGGAAGCGAGCTATCAACAGCTAACTACGACAACCTATTGATAAGTTGGTCAAAGTTGGAACTTGGCACTGATATTGATTTTGATGGCGGATTTTCACAATACTGTGCAGAGCCACAAAGAAACGACATAATAAATAACTTCAACTGGACAATAAAAGACAGGGGCATGGCAACGGATTGTTCACCTTACTTAAGTTTTAAAATCGAGACCTATGAACATAATCAAGATTTTATTTTTGAAATGGAAGATGCAAATGTTGAAGTTGATTTTGGTGATGGAGAACAAGATGAATTCTCGGAAAACATAACAATCAGCCACACATACTCTGAGCCAGGAGTGTATAACATAGTTCTCTTCGGAACTGCTTCCAGACTAACATTCTGCGGAGGGAACGAGCCAGACTCATGCGGAGAAACCACCCCTGAGCTATTCAAAGATATGATAACTACCATTCCGGAAAATTTTGGATTGACCTCTTCAGAAAAAATGTTCATGGAAACGGGTGTGGAAAACTTTAGTACTGCGAATTTTTTTGACAAGGCTTCTTCATATGTTACTAATATGGAATCCATGTTTAGGAATTCATACTTTAATCAAAGCATTAGTGCATGGGATGTATCTAATGTGGAAACCATGAGCAATATGTTTGCAAACGCTCCATTCAATCAAAGTATTGGAGAGTGGGAGGTAAGCAACGTAAATAACATGGAATATATGTTCTATAATTCTGAATTTGACCAGGACATCGGCGCGTGGGATGTATCTAATGTGGAAACCATGAGCAATATGTTTGCAAACGCTCCATTCAATCAAAGTATTGGAGAGTGGGAGGTAAGCAACGTAAATAACATGGAATATATGTTCTATAATTCTGAATTTGACCAGGACATCGGCGCGTGGGATGTATCTAATGTGGAAACCATGAGCAATATGTTTGCAAACGCTCCATTCAATCAAAGTATTGGAGAGTGGGAGGTAAGCAACGTAAATAACATGGAATATATGTTCTATAATTCTGAATTTGACCAGGACATCGGTGCATGGGATGTATCTAATGTAGAAAATTTTGAGGAATTTATTTATGAAGGAAAGTTATCCACAAATAACTACGATAGTCTGCTCATTAGCTGGTCAAAACAAGACCTGGAAGAAGACCTCAATTTTAATGCAGGCAATTCAAGATATTGTGCAGAGCCACAGCGGGATTCCATTATCAGTAATTATAATTGGAACATATACGACGAAGGTAAGGATGACGGTTGTCCAGCCTACTGGACTTTCGAAATAGAAACAAAAGAAGATTTTACAGAATTTGCATTCGAAGTAAATGACTCCAATCTAAATGTTGATTTTGGAGATGGTAACCATAAATCCTTTAATGACAGCAAACTGATTTCTTATGAGTACCTTGAGCCAGGAAATTATGAGATTATATTATCTGGAAACGCCTCAAGAATTTCCTTTTGCGATAAAACACTACTTTGTGAAAACACCACACCAAACTTATTAAAAGATGTGCTTACCCATATACCCCAGGAATTCGGTTTAAATTCAACCAGCAGAATGTTCATGAGAACAAAAGTGGAAGAATTTACAGCTTCTGATTTTTTTGATGAAGCTTCCGGAAATATCGAAAACATCGAGGCCATGTTTGCTTATTCTGACTTTAATCAAAACATAAACGATTGGGATGTTTCTAATGTTAAAAATATGAGGTCGGTTTTTTTATTTTCCAGATTCAATCAGGATATTGGAAATTGGGATGTATCAAGTGTCAAGAACATGAGATCCATGTTTGCTTTTTCCCAGTTCAACCAAAATATTGGCAACTGGGATGTATCTAACGTTGAAAACATGGGGTCTATGTTCAGGGGGTCCGAATTCAACCAAGGAATAAATGATTGGAACGTATCTAAAGTTAAAAATATGGAAAGAATGTTCGCCTATTCAGAATTTAACCAGGATATAAGTGATTGGGACACCTCTGGACTGGAGAATATGAACCGGATGTTCTATGATTCAAACTTTAACCATAGTATTGAAAATTGGGAAGTAAAGAATGTAGAGGATATGGGGCATACATTCAGGGACTCGTCGTTTGATCAAGATATAGGTAGCTGGAATGTATCCAATGTGAAGGACTTCACATACTTTCTTAATGGAGGGAGATTATCAACTGAAAACTATGACAGCTTACTAAATGGCTGGTCACAACAAGGTCTTAAAAAAAACATGAATTTTGATGCTGGAGACTCAAAATATTGTGCAAGGCACAGCAAAAAATTCATTATCAACAATTATAACTGGACAATAAATGACAGCGGATTAGCCGATGATTGTCCTGCCTACTGGGTTTTTCAAGTGGAAACTGTAGAAGACAACCAAGAATTTGTTTTTGAGGTGGACAATGCCAATATCAAAGTATTTTTTGGTGATGGTAATGGAGAAACATTAAAAGGCTCTGGAAAAATAGCAAATGAATACGAAGAAAAAGGTGTTTATAACATCTCATTGATTGGAAACGCCTCAGGACTATCCTTTTGTGGTGGAAAATCTACCACAGGATGCGATAACACAACACCTGAGCTCCTTAAAGATATCTTAAGCCCCATACCCTCAAATATGGGTCTAAATACTGCAGAGAAGATGTTTATGAATACTAAAGTAGAAAGCTTCAGCACCTCCGATTTCTTTGATGAAGCCTCGTCCAGTATAACAGATACATCCCTGATGTTCCGTAACTCTCACTTTAATCAAAACATAAGCAACTGGAATACTTCTAATGTTTCATATATGAGAGATATGTTCGGTCATTCAAAATTTAACCAGGACATAGGCAACTGGAACGTCTCCAACACTGTATACATGGAGTGGATGTTCAGAGGTTCTGATTTTAACCAAGATATAAGCGGATGGGATGTTTCAAATGTTACCAACATGAGGGCCATGTTCGCAGACAGCAATTTTAACCATAAAATAAATACCTGGAACATCTCAAATGTTAGAGATATGGGTCTGATGTTCATGAATTCCGGTTTCAATCAAAGTATAAACGATTGGGACGTTTCAAATGTTGAAAACATGGAATGGATGTTTGCAAACTCTAATTTTAATAATAACATCGAAATCTGGAATGTTTCTAATGTTAAGAATATGAAGTCAATGTTTATGAACTCTGATTTCAATCAAAGTATAAACGATTGGGACGTGTCTAATGTCAAAAATATGGAATGGATGTTTGCCCGCTCTGATTTCAATCAAAACATAAACAATTGGAATATCTCTAATACAAATGATACAAGCTATATGTTCGCATACTCACCTTTCAACAAAAATATAAACTCCTGGAATACCGGGAAAATAAATAACATGGAAGGAATGTTTTATAACTCATCCTTCAATAAACCCATAAGTAACTGGAATGTATCTAATGTAGAAAACATGCGGTCTATATTCATGAATTCTAAGTTCAACCAAAGCCTAGATGGGTGGAACCTCTCAAAAACAAAAGACATAAGTTATATGTTCACAAACTCATCTTTCGACCAGGACATAGGAAATTGGGTAGTGGAAAATGTAAGCAAAATGGCTTACACTTTTGCTTACACTCCATTTAACCAAGATATTAGTAGCTGGAATGTTTCAAGAGTTGAAAATTTTACGGGTTTCCTTAAAGGAGGAAGCTTATCAATAAACAACTATGATGAACTATTGATTAGGTGGTCAAGTCTTAATCTGGAAAATGAAATTGATTTTCATGCCGGAAATTCAAAATACTGTGCAAAACACCAAAGAGAATTTATAATTGATTACCACAATTGGACAATAAACGATAGTGGAATGGCTGAAAATTGTCCTGCTTACTGGATTTTTCAAATCGAAACCACAGAAAATAACCAGAAGTTTATCTTTGAGGCTAACGACTCAAACTTAGAAGTTGATTTTGGAGATGGAAAGCATAAAAACTTCTCCGGAAATACAAAAATAAAACATGAGTATTCGGATGAAGGAATCTATGATATTTTGGTCAGAGGAACTGCCTCGAGGATTTCTTTTTGTGATAAAACATACTTTTGTGGAAACACCACTCCCTGGCTCTTGAAAGATGTCCTCAAGCCAATTCCAATTGGACTGGGACTAACATCGGCAGAAGGAATGTTTATGAAAACAGATGTACAAGAATTCTCATCAAAAGATTTTTTTGATGAAGCATCCAGAAACATCGAAAACATGGAAGGAATGTTTTATAACTCATCCTTCAACCAGGATATAAGTAACTGGAATGTATCTAATGTTGAAAACTTCAAGAATTTTTTCAAAGAAAGTAATATATCAACAAAAAATTATGACTCTCTGTTAATTAATTGGTCAAAATTGGAGCTAGAAAAAAATGTTAGCTTTCATGGTGGTTATTCACAATATTGCGCAAAGATAAGAAAAAACTTTATAATTGATTCTTACGAATGGAATTTTACAGATGGAGGTATAGCCGAAGACTGTCAACATCACCAAGAGCCTTCCTGGTTATTTCAAGTGAGAATACCAGAAGATAACCAAGAATTTATTTTCGAAGTAAACAATTCATACCTAAAAATAGATTTTGGAGACGAACACCAAAATTATTTTAGCGGAAGTAGGCTAATAGAACATGAATATTCAGAGCCAGGAAATTATAATATAACAATAGAAGGAATAGCTTCAAGAATTAGTTTTTGTTCAATGGGCAAGGGCAAAGATGATAAATGCAACAAAACAACTCCTGGACTTCTGGAGGATATACTGGAGCCAATACCGACAGATTTTGGTTTAAATTCAACAAACAGGATGTTCATGGAAACGAAGGTAGAAGAGTTTAGTTCAAATAATTTTTTGGATGATTCTTCCAAAAACATAAAAGATATGAAAAAAATGTACTATAACTCTTCTTTTAACCAAGATATAAGTGGATGGGATGTTTCAAATGTAAGAAACATGGAATACATGTTTGCCTCTTCCTCTTTTAATAGTGGCATAAGCAACTGGGATGTTTCAAACGTGCAAAACATGAGAGGTATGTTTATGAACTCATCCTTCAACCAGGACATAAGCAATTGGAATACAACAAAAACTAAAAGAATGGATAAGATGTTCGAAGATTCAAAGTTCAAACAGAATATAAGTAAGTGGGATGTTTCAAATGTAGAAAACATGGCCTTTATGTTCCGACAATCATATTTTGGCGGTACCCTCAGCGAGTGGAATGTAACAAATGTTAGGAATATGACGGGAATGCTTGAAGGAATTAGCCTTCCAACCAAAAAATATGACGAGTTATTAAAGGGGTGGTCTAATCTAACTCTACAAGAGGAGAACATATTTGATGCTGGAGATTCTCAATATTGCCTTGGGGAAGAATCAAGAAATAACGAGCTTATCGGTGAATATCTCTGGCAGATAACCGACGGCGGAAAAAATTGTTCAGACTATCCCAGAAACCTTGTAATAAACATAAGTGGAGAGGGAACAACAACCCCTGCCGAAGGTAACCATTCATTTATACATGATGAAATAGTTGAAGTGACAGCTGAGCCCAGTGCAAATTGGGAGTTTGAAGGTTTCACAGGAGATTGTACTGGAACAGAGACTTGCACATTGAAAATGGATGAGGATAAGATTGTCACTGCGAATTTTGCCGAGATAGATGATGATGATGATGACGATGATGATAATGGCTCTGGCGGAGGAGGGGGAGGAGGTATTCAGCCACCACCCGACCCTGAACCCCAAAATATCTTAGTTGATACACTACCTGCAGAGGATATAACGCACGAATCTGCCGTCCTGGTTGGTGAGATAAAAGAACTTGATGGTATCAATGAGGCAGATTCATACTTCAGATGGAGGGTTATTGATGAAGATAGCTGGCGGACCAGTGATAAAAAGATAAAAGAAAGTGAAAATGAATTTAGAGTTTCAATTTCTGACTTAAACCACAATACTGAATACGAATTTATGGCTATTGCTGAGGGGGGGGATAGAACCTACTTAGGTGAAATAAAAAACTTCAAGACCGACCATTACATTTTTGAAATTGAAATCGTATTGCCTGAAGATGGGTCAGAGATTGAAAAAGATAGTGTTAAACTAAAAGCCAATATATCTCAATCACATGATTATGAGACTTATGTAAGTTTTTATGAAGCCCAGGGTGATTCTTTAATCGGCAAAAAATCAATTTCCGGTAGTGGAGTTGTCTCAGTTAATTGGCTGAATCTTACCCGCGGTAGTACATATGATTGGTATGTTTCAGTTGAAAATCCATTTGATTCAATAAATACAGACACCTATATATTTGATGTTTTAGAAGAAGAAACTCATAAAGAAAAGATAGAGATAGAAGAGGATATCCAAGATTTGGAAGAAGATATTGAAAAAATTAAAGAATGGATTCGCCAAACAGAGGAAGAGGATACAATTAGCATTGAAGAAAAGCTGTTAAAAGCAGAAGCTTTGGTTGGTGAAGCTAAAGGAGGAGCCAAAGAAGGAAACTATGGGATTTCAAGAGAAAAAATACAAGATGCAAGAGAACACTTGACCAAAATAATAAATGAGAAAAAAAGACTGGAAGAAAAAGATCCAATAATTTCACCTTTCCTTATGTGGCTATTAATCATACTCCTCCTTCTAGCAATCCTTCTAGTATCCATTGTCTATCTCTACAAAGATACTCTCCTTAATAAATACTGGGAATACAGAGAGAGAAATATGGAAAACTTAATTGAGTCAGAGCTGCAACAAGGAGAAGAAGATAATCTAACAGCATATGATGATGATGAATCAGAGAAGAAAGTGGGACAAGATACAAAAACGGGAATTGACGACTGGATTAAACAAAACATTGAGAAGGGATATAGTAAAGGGCAGATCAAAGAAGCCTTGAAAAAAATTGGACTGGAGCCGAGTATAGTAGACAAATATTTTGAAGAAAAAGAACAAGTGGAAGCATCAGAAATTCACAAATGGATTAAACAAAACATTGAGAAGGGATATAGTAATGAGCAGATTAAAGAAGCCTTGAAAAAAATCGGTTTGGACCCGAGTATAGTAGACAGGTATTTGGAAGAAGAATCCAAAAAAGATTATCATTTGGAAATATTCAAAATAGTAGATAAATGGATTAGAGATAATATGAGTAAAGGTTATACCAAAAAACAAATAAAAGAAACCCTTAAAAGAAGTGGACTAAAAAGAAGCATAGTTGATATGTGTTTGGAAGGAAAAAGTGGGGAGATTCCTATAGAGATAAATAAATGGATTAAGGAGAACATAGGGAAAGGCTATAGCAAAAAGCAGATTAGGGAGGCCCTTAAAAGAATAGGTTTGGAGCCAGGCATAGTGGACAGGTATTTTGAAGAAGAGGTAGGCAAACAGAGGAACCTAGAAATATCTGTAATAATCAATAAGTGGATAAAAGAAAATATAAATAAGGGATACACTGAGAAACAAATAAAAGAAACCTTAAGAAGGAGTGGGCTGGAGCCAAGTATAGTAGACAAATACACAGAGGAAAAAAGCTATAAGATACCTCAAGAAATAAATAAATGGATTAAGGAGAACATAGGGAAAGGCTATAGCAAAAAGCAGATTAGGGAGGCCCTTAAAAGAATAGGTTTGGAGCCAGGCATAGTGGACAGGTATTTTGAAGAAGAGGTAGGCAAACAGAGGAACCTAGAAATATCTGTAATAATCAATAAGTGGATAAAAGAAAATATAAATAAGGGATACACTGAGAAACAAATAAAAGAAACCTTAAGAAGGAGTGGGCTGGAGCCAAGTATAGTAGACAAATACACAGAGGAAAAAAGCTATAAGATACCTCAAGAAATAAATAAATGGATTAAGGAGAACATAGAGAAAGGTTATACCAAAGGACAAATAAAAGAAACCTTGAAAAGGACCGGACTAAAGACAAAAATTGTCGAAAGATACTTCAAAGAAAAAAATTTGTAAAAACTAACTAAACTTCAAGAAATTTGTTTTTTTGCTACCAAACAATCATAAATTCTGTTTTTCCGAATAAAACGTAAAATCTTTCTATTAAGTTCCAAAATATCTAATAAATGGGGAAAATAATCTATCAAATAAATAATGAATTACTATTGTTTTGGAAAAGATTCAATTAAATAGATTTTCTACTAGCGAAAAAAATTTAAAATAGTTATATTAGGAAAATACAAGATATTGTGTTGCCTTTGCTCAAAAAACACAATATCTTGTATTTATGATATGGTGACAAAAAAAATAAACAGGTGAAAATGAATGAAATGCCCATACTGTAACAGCTCGAATATGAAAGTTATTGACAAGAGAAATGCTATCGAAGAAGACAGCACCCGCAGGAGAAGAGAGTGCTTGGATTGCGGTAAAAGATTTACCACTTATGAAAAGGTAGAGGCCATAGAATTTAATGTCGCTAAAAAAAGCGGGGAAAGAGAGATTTTTAGCAAAGAAAAGTTAAGAGAAGGAATAATTAGAGCATGTGAAAAAAGACCTGTTGAACAAAAAGATATTGATTCTTTAGTAGATAGTGTTGAAGCAAAACTTAGAAGTCTTGAAGGCGAGGAAGTTGAAACAAAAAAGATAGGGCAAATAGTGATAAAAGAATTGAAGAAACTAGACCATATATCATATCTTAGATATGCATCTGTCTTTAAAGGCTTTTCAAGTGTTGAGGCGTTCCAAAAGGAAATTGAGTCTCTAAAAAAGAAAGAAGAACCTATAAAACATAAAAAAACTCTGCAGATAAGAAAGAGAGATAACACCATTGTTGATTTTGACGAGAATAAGATAACAGAGGCCATATGGAAAGCTGCCCAAGCAGTTGGTGGCAAAGACAAGGAGCTCTCGAAACAGCTATCAAGCCAGGTTATCTCTATTGTAGATGAAAGATTTGGTGAAAAAGTCCCTTCTGTTGAAGATATCCAGGATATTGTTGAAAAGGTTCTGGCAGAGGAAGGACATTACACCACAGTAAAATCATACATACTATACAGGCAGCAACAAAAGAACATTAGAGCAACGGAGAACACTATGCTGGAGATAGAATCGACCGTTAAAGAATACCTTGATAAAGCCACATGGAAAGTAAAAGAAAACAGTAATGAACAGTTCTCTTTTTCAGGCTTATTGCTTTATACTGCCGGCAAAATGATTTCAAACTACGTTTTAAACTATGTATACACACCCAATATAGCAGAGGCCCACAAAAAAGGCTATTTCCACATACATGATCTCACTAATGGTGTCATAGGCTATTGTGCGGGGTGGTCCCTTAAAAATCTCTTAATGAAAGGTTTTGGGGGAGTTCCTGGAAAAGTTGATTGTAAGCCAGCAAAACATATGGGTACAGTAGTTCACCAGATGGTAAATTATATTGGCTGCCTCCAGATGGAATTCGCCGGAGCACAGGCCTTCTCAAGCGTTGATACGCTTCTTGCGCCCTTTGTTAGGCAAGACAACATGGAATTTAAACAAGTAAAGCAGTGCATGCAACAACTGGTGTTCTCACTCAACATTCCCAGTAGATGGGGAAGCCAATATCCTTTTTCAAATCTTACATTCGACTGGGTGGTTCCGGAAGATATGAAGAATGAAAAGGCGATTGTCGGGGGAAAGAGGATGCCTTATACCTATGGCGAACTTCAAAAAGAAATGAATATCATCAATAAAGCATTTCTAGAGGTGATGTTGGAAGGGGATGCTTCAGGAAGAATTTTCTCTTTCCCAATCCCTACCTACAACCTCACGAAAGATTTCGATTGGGACTGTGAGAACGCAAAGATCCTGTTTGAAGTGACTGCCAAGTATGGAACACCTTATTTTCAAAACTACGTGGGCAGTAACCTGGACCCAAAATCAATAAGAGCTATGTGCTGCAGACTCAATCTCGACCAGAACGAGCTTATGAACAGGCCAGGTAGTATGTGGGGTCCTGGTGACAATACAGGTTCAGTTGGAATAGTTACCATCAATATGAACAGGCTCGCCTTTGAAGCCAAAAACAAAGAAGATTTCTTTGATAAAATAAGCCATTATATGGTTCTGGCAAAGGAAAGTCTTGAAAAGAAAAGAGTAATGGTAGATAAGAATATGGAAAGGGGCCTGATGCCTTACACAAAAAGGTATCTTGGAACATTCGATAACCACTTTTCGACCATTGGACTCTGTGGAATGAACGAAGCATGTGTTAATCTTTTAGATAGAGACATTTCCACAAAAGAAGGTAAGGAGCTAACAATAGAAACATTGAAATTTATGAAAGATAAATGTCTTGAATTTCAGAACGAAACCGGAAACCTCTATAATTTAGAAGCAACCCCTGCTGAATCCACAAGTTATAGGTTTGCAAGGCTCGACAAGAAAATCTACCCAGAAATATTTACATCCGGAGATGACGAGCCCTATCTCACGAATAGTACGCAGCTACCTGTTGATTATACAGATGACCCTGTAACAGCCTTGGAGCATCAGGACGAGATACAACCAAATTACACTGGTGGAACCATTTTCCATACGTTCTTGGGAGAAAAAGTCAGCTCAGGAGAATCTTGCAAAAGACTTGTTAAGAAGATAGCCTATAATACTAAACTACCTTATTTCTCCATCAGCCCAACTTTCAGTGTTTGCAGTGACCACGGTTACTTAGGTGGAGAGCATAAGACTTGCCCCGATTGCAATAAAGAAACAGAAGTTTTCTCAAGAATTGTGGGTTATTACAGACCTGTCAACAACTGGAACAAGGGAAAACGTGAGGAATATAAGAAAAGGGTGGAATTCCGTGAAGAAAAAGGCAAGGAAAGCATGTTCACAAGCGAACTTACGGCTGGCCTGAAGAAGTGAGGTGTTTATATGTTTGATAAATTTCTTTTTTTTAAAACGGCAATGTGTCCAAATTGTGAGGAGATACAAGAATGGTTGGAAGATAATCCGCAAATAAACAATAGATGTGAAGAAGTTGATGCTACTACAAAAGAAGGGATTCACAAGGCAAAGGAATATGGTGTCAAAGGAGTGCCCACTATAATTTTCCTAAAAAGCGAAAAGAGGGTAGGAACCATAGGAAGCCTCGAAGAACTGGAGAAAGTGATTAAAAACAAGTCACTGGATGATTATTAATCGGACCAACATGCTGCCAATAAAAGGTTTGCATAAAACTTCCTTGATCGATTACCCTCCTTATACTTCTTCGGTGGTATTCGTAGGCGGCTGTAATTTCCGATGTGGCTACTGTCAAAATGCTGAACTGGTTATTAACCATAAAGAAATTGCTAGCTACGACGAAAAATATGTGTGTGATTTCTTAAGAAAGAAGTCCAAATGGTTGGATGCTCTAGTAATAACAGGTGGAGAACCCACCCTATACATCGAGCTAGTAGACTTTGTAAGAGAGGTAAAAAATCTTGGGCTTAAAATAAAGCTGGATACCAATGGAACCAATCCTGACCTTATCTGGGATATGCTAGACGAAGGATTGCTAGATTACGTGGCAATGGATATCAAAGCCCCCATAGATAAATATGAAAAAGTAACTGTCTTTCCTGTTGAAATAGAAAAAATAAAAAGGACCATAACTCTAATAAAGAATTCTAAAAATTTAGATTATGAGTTCAGGACCACCGTTCTCCCAGAATTATTGACTATGGAAGACCTTGAAAAAATAGGCAATTGGATAAATGGGGCAAAAAGATTCGTAATACAACCATTCAGAAATTCCAAAAATTTGCTTGATAAAAGATTTGAGACAAAAAAAGGATATGAGATAAAAGAGCTATATGAGTTGAAAGAAATCATGAAACCTTATGTAGATGAGGTCATACTAAGAAGTGAATATATAACATGAAAAAAGTTATTGCTCATCTTGACATGGACTGTTTCTTCTGTCAATGTGAAGAAAAAAATAACCCTTCCCTTAAAGGAAAACCATTAATTGTCGGAAGTACAAGCAACAGAGGTGTCGTAAGCGCCGCAAACTATGAAGCCAGAAAATTTGGCATATTTTCTGCAACCCCTATATCCAAAGCAAAAATGTTGTGCCCTGAAGGATTTTTCCTGCCAATAAATCGCGAGCTCTACCTCTATGAATCAGATAAAATAATGAATACACTACATTCAATATGTGATTATGTAGAGCAGATTTCAGTTGATGAAGCATATCTGGATATAACTTTGTTAAGTAAAAAAAAAGGACCAGAAAAAACGGCAGAAGAATTACAGAAAGAGATTATGAAAACCAGCTCCATGAGTTGTTCAGTTGGCGTATCATCTTCAAGAATAGTATCAAAAATAGCTTCAGATTACAGAAAACCGGGAGGAATAACCATTGTTAAAGACACCTCCAGATTTCTTAAACCCCTTGATATAGATAAGATCCCGGGCATTGGCAAAGTTACAAAAGAAAAATTTTATTCAATAAATATCAAAAAAATAGGTGATTTGGCAAGAACAGATAAATTCAAGCTCATAGATAATTTCGGTCTGAGCGGTATTTTTTTTAAAAACCTCGCCCTTGGTCTGGATAGTACAGGATTATCTGAAAAAACAGAAGCACAGAGT
>CAZBGG010000020.1:0-14579 GCA_964491305.1 uncultured Methanosarcinales archaeon | reverse complement strand
TGAAATGAATAAAGCTAAGATATTTATTATTAAATTGCCTTTAACTATAAAAATTCACAATGTATTTGAAAAAGCCAAAAATTTAAATACTTTTAATTGCCAGAAATTTCTATGCAGTATTACAAAGAGGAAGTCGAGGATGTTTTGAGTTCTCTTGAAACCAGCAGAGATGGTTTCTCTTCTACTCTTGCAGACAAAAAACATCAGGAGTTTGGTGATAATAGTCTTAAAACAGAAAAAAAAATAAGTCCTCTCAAGATATTTATCAACCAGTTCAAAAGTTTTATAATATATCTTTTGTTTATTGCGGTACTTCTTTCTCTTATCATAGGACAGGTTGTTAGTTCATTACTAATTTTTGGCATATTGATCCTAAATGCTATACTGGGCTTTTTCCAGGAATATAGCACTCAGAAGTCACTTAAAGCTCTCCAGAAGCTTAATTACATTAAAGCTAATGTATATAGGGATAAAAAAATCCATTCCATAGATTCAAAAAAGCTTGTTCCAGGGGATATTATTTATCTTAGTTCAGGCGATATAGTTCCTGCTGATTGTCGTCTTATGGAAGTTAATAGATTAGAAGTGGAAGAGTCTAGCTTAACGGGAGAATCAAATCCTGTCAGGAAGCACACTGATACAATAAAAAAGGATGTTGATGTAGGGGATAGAAAAAATATGGTCTTTTCCTCTACCGTTGTTACCAAAGGCACCGCATGGGCTGTTGTTGCTAAAACAGGTATGGATACTGAAATAGGCAAGATTACTGCGATGGTCAAGGATGTGGAAGAGGAACAGACTCCGCTGCAAAAAAAACTTGAAAAATTTGGCAGGAAGTTAAGTTATGCTATTCTGGTTGTATGCCTTATAATTTTTGCAATGCTCCTTTATACAAATGAATTTAGCTTTGAAAATATAAATAAATTTGCCCTTATTGCCTTGAGTCTTGCAGTAGCTGCTGTTCCTACGGTGCTGCCCTCTGTTGTCACTATAGCTCTAAGCGTTGGCGTAAACAGGCTTCTTAAAAAGAATTCTTTAGTGAGAAACCTTGCATCTGTGGAGACCTTGGGCTCTTGTGATGTTATTTGTACGGATAAGACCGGGACACTAACTAAAAACGAGATGACTGTTCTTAAAGCTTGTACTTTCGATTCAGAAACCTCTTTAGAGGGGTTGGGTTATGAACCAATTGGTAAGGTAAAAGACAGTATTAATCCTTTAGTTTTCAGGATAGGGGATGTTTGCAATAATTCTTCTGTTTTCAAAAAAGAGAATAGGTGGAGGATTTCAGGAGATCCCACGGAGGCAGCTCTTAAAGTTTCAGCACAGAAAGCGAAAATTAATACATCATCCGTTGAAAAGCTTGATGAGTTATCATTTGATTCAAATAGAAAGATGATGAGTGTTCTTGTTAAGGATGGCGGAAAAAAGTACATGTATACAAAAGGAGCTCCGGATGAGATTCTTAAAAAGTCCAAATATTATCTTTACAAAGGTAAGATTTATAGTTTGGACAAGAAGAAGAGGGATGAGCTCCACAATAAAAATGTTGAGTATGCAAAGGACGGTTTAAGGGTTCTTGCTTTTGCTTATAAGGAGATAAAGAATAAAGATGAGTTTAGAGAAGATAATCTAATAGTCGTAGGATTGCAGGCGATGGAAGACCCTCCCAGACCCGATGTTTTTGAATCTTTCAAGAAGGCTGAAGGAGCAGGAATAAGAGTGATAATGATTACGGGTGATTTCAAAGAAACAGCACTTGCGATAGGTAGCCATATTGGAATTAAAGGAGACGTCTTGGAGGGAAAGGACCTTAGGAAGATGTCTGATGATGAGCTACATAAGGCTTTAATGAATAATTGCAACATTTTTGCAAGAGCAATCCCTGAAGATAAGCAAAGGATCGTCAGATTACTTCAAAAAGAGAATCATGTGGTCGCTATGACGGGTGATGGTGTTAATGATGCTCCTGCGCTAAAGAAGGCAAATATAGGTGTTGCCGTCGGGACTGGGACTGATGTCGCTAAAGAGGCATCTGATTTTGTTCTTTTAGATGATAGCTTTTCAAATATAGTTAATGCTGTTGAAGAGGGTAGGGGTATTTATGACAATATACAAAAGGCAATAACACTGCTTCTGTCAGGGAACCTAAGTGAGATTCTTGTTATATTCTTCGCTATAATCCTGGGATGGAATTTGCCTTTGACAGCTGTACTTTTGCTGTGGATTAATCTTGTAGCAAATGGCGCTCCTGCAATAGCTTTCACGGTTGACCCATACGATAGTAAGATCATGAAACGCAGACCATTAAGTCAGGATATGGGTATATTACCCAAGGATAAGCTTTCTCTCATAGGTTTCGTTGGTATCACCGGCTCCATTCTTTCACTTATATTATTCAGCCAATTTGGTGGGAGAGCGGACATGGGTACCGAGGACTTGATGCTTGCCCAGACTATGGTTTTCAATTTTATAGTTGTGTACGAATTGCTACATGTTTTTATGATTCGTGACGAATATAATGTAAGGTTCCTTACAAATGCCTGGTTATGGGCATCTATATTTTTTTCATTGATAATCCAGGGTGTACTATTATATTCGCCGTTGCACAAGTATTTTGAGATAGTGCCTCTATCGCTCTATCAATTGCAGGTCCTTGGTATAGCTGTGGTTGCATTCCTGGCCATCCATATGGTGTACAATCGTTTCGCAAAATGGTATTTCAAAGGTTTTTATTACGACTAAGAACCTTTTCATTTTTAGAACATTTCAGTGTGGTTGGTAACAGGCTGATTATTCAGGATTTTTCTGAATAATTTTTTTGTGTCAGAAAAGGTCTTTTGGGAGTCTTGGAGGAAGTTGTCTTGGTCTTTTAAAAATCAAAAGGTTTAAATAGTTGTTTAGACCAATTTTCACAATGTTAACTGAAAGGTTCATACTTGGCTTTTTTGGTCTTGCTATTGGAATTATATCCGGGATTTTTGCCTACCTTTTACGAAGGGTTACCAAGGGTGCCACAAAGGGTTGGCTTTTCTTATACTTAGAAGGTTTGGCTCTTTTCTTGTGGGGTCTTTTTTTCAGTGTTTCAGTTATTCTGGATTCTGTGACAGGGAAAATTCTTGTAACAGGGATTCTAGTCCCGTTTATCTGCTTTTTTGGGTTGTTGGGATATGTTTCTTTTCTTTCTGATTTTGGAATAAAAAAATATGGTTGGATTAATGCCCGTAACTGTGCTATCTTTAGTTTTGTTCTTTATGTATTTGTCGCGGCATTCAATTATTTTTTCTCTTCAAGTGATTGGCCCGTATATGGGTTAGGGACCGTGGGAATATTTGTTGGAGGTTTTCTGGCACTTTTGGCATCAATTGCTGCCTTTATTTTATTCTATGGTACAGGAAGATATATTTGGTTTTCACAGTTCTTGTATGTAATCATGGTCTTTTTAGGTCTTTGGTCGATAAGTTATGTGAGTTTGTGTTGTTGGGATGAGGGTCCTCTTAGTGAGGATGAAGTATGTATCCCTGTGGATTACGAATACCAGGAAATTTTTAGTATGCCTTGTTTTTCCCCCATAATCCCTGTGGCAGATTTTTTCTATAATATGATTGCCGCTGGCCTACTTATATTTGGTGGAAGTCTTGGTGTTTTTTGGTGGCGCCTAAGATAGGTTAATATCACTTTTAATCATCGACCGGAATATTTTTATAAGACTTTTCATCCCTGTGGAAAAGTAACTGTTTATTTACGGTCTTTACCCGGGGGTGGATATGATGAAAAAAGTGTCTTTTTGTTTAGTGGTTTTATCGGTGTTTATGTTGGCTTTGCCTTTGGTTCTAGGTAATGGGAATAATAATGATGTTATAACGGTTGGTTCCAATGGGGATTATAACTATAGTTCTATACAGGATGCAGTAGATGCAGCTGAAGAAGGAGATACTATTGTTGTGTACAATGGAACTTATGAGGAGAATGTTAGTATTGATAAAGAGGGTTTGAACCTGAAATCTTATGAGGTGCATGGAGCAGTTATAAATGGTCTTGTGTCTATAAGTGGGGATTTCGTAGTTTTAGAGAAATTTATGATGAGAGACTATCAAGTTTCAGTCGGTGGAGATCCTGTAATTCATATTACCGGTAAAAATGCTGTCGTAGCTAATATGGACCTTTACTTGGAAAGTTTTGATGGTAATCAGCCTTATGAGATTGTTGTTGGGTCTGAAGCTGAAAACGTAAAAATAGTAGCTAACAAAATTGATAGAGGATTTGAAGGTGGTCATCCAGCAATTAGTTTGGATGGCTCAAATAATATGTCGATTATTGACAATGATGTTGCAATAAATGGTTCCTCGGCAATTGGTGGTGCAATTGAAGGGAATGTTACCATAACTGGAAACACAGTTCATAATGGTTTTGATGAAGGTTTCTGGTTCACAGTTCCGAACCCAGACAATACGAATTTAACTTTTGAAAAAAATGAAGTTGTAAATTACAATGTGGGGGGTTCAGAAAGTAATGCCATTAAATTTGTCGACAAGCCTTCCTGGGTAAATAATGAGGAAGTATCGACTGCTTATATGTTGGCGAAGATAGTTCTTGATTCCAATAATGCGGAAAATTTGGAAATTGGAGGGAATAAAGGCTACACGGATAACATAGAGATTGAAGGAAAGGGATACTTTTATGATATTCAAGATGCTGTAGACGCAGCTGAAGAAGGAGATACCATTCTTGTCGGACCAGGAATCTACGAAGAAAATTTGGTAATTAATGTTGAGGATTTGACTCTAAAAGGGTTAGTGAATGAAGGTAATGGGGTACGCCCGCCAGAGGGACCTATATTACCAATGTTTGAAATGGCCATGGCGATTATTAATGGCAGTGTTGAGATTACCGGTAAGGGAGCAGTATTAGAATCTTTTAAGATAGTCAATGGAGGAGTTCAACATGAACCTTCCGATGTTGGAGTATATGTGAACGTTACTTCAAAAATTTATTCGTGTTGGATAACGGAAATTACTGGTAATAATCCTACAGGTATTATGACCGAGACAGGTACTGATGATGTTGAAATCATTAATAACCACATAGACAATGTTTGGAGGGCAATCTATTTGAATAAAGGTAATGGATTGTTGGTTGAGAATAATACAATAGAAATGACTGATTATGGTATATCTACAGATGAGCAGAGCAATCTGTTCATAACGCATAACAAAATAAATGAAGTATCTGAAGAGTTGATTGGAGCCTCAAATGTAGGAGAGGGGTTTGATGTAACCCATAATGATTTGACGGCTGATTCTTCACTTGCTTGGTATAGTGGGGAGAATATTAATGCAATTCACAACTATTGGGGACAATCATCAGGTCCGACTGAAGACCAGGTGAAAGGTGATGTTGAGTACATGCCATGGCTGCTTCAAGACATCGAGCATGAACCTGCACTTTATGACATTACTATCAGCTTTACCGATGGATGGACTGGATTCTCATTGGTACACTGGGCCAATGATCTTGAAATAGCGGGAAATGATCCTATTATCTACTGGTATGATGCAGGGGAGGATGAAGGATCTCAATGGAGACTTGCAGAAGAAATATCCAACCCGCTATATGCATATGCTGGTTATGAAGATGTGGAAGCTATCGGATACAATATAGATGGAGATAGATTGGAGCCAATGAATAGAGAGCTTAACAAAGGATGGAACTTTGTGGGAGCATATGTTAACCTTGGTGAAGATGAAAACCTTACTGGTGATGTATCTGAATCAGGACAGCACGCAAGAAACGTCTTCTCACCTATCAAGGCGTCCTTGAACTCCATATATAGTCCTCTCTATAACCAGGACTTGCTTGACAATGATATCAACCAGGGAACCATTTGGGATTTTAGTTCGGTTGAGGGTACTGCCTCGCCGTTTAACGGTTATTGGTTGAGGGCTTCTGAGGATGCTACTCTATCAACAACACCCACTATGCCAGAGGTAGAAGAATAAAGCCTTGTATCGCAGCTTATGGAGGAACACTTAAAATGAATAACTTTAAGATTACAGGGTTGGTCGCTTTATTTTTTATTTTTATGTATCTTGGTCTGGGTGTTGTTTTAGCAGATAGTCCGCCTTCGCTGCCTCATACAATCAGTGGCAATGTTAATGTAACAGGTGGCCCTTTTGGAGATGATGGCTCATACGATGGAACAATTTCTGCCAGGGTTAATGATGAAAACCACGGCACAACAGAAATAGTTGATAATGAATTCTCTAACTTGCCTGTTCAGAATCTCGACAATGGCGATGAATTTACTTTATACATAGGAGATTATGATACTAACGAAACCTTTATTTTTGAATCAGGCAAGGTTGAGGATATAGGATTAATTGAAGTTCAAATTAACGACCTCATTGCCGAAATTGATGCATCAGAAACTTCAATCGAAGAAGGGGATACAATCACATTTGATGCTACCGGCTCTGAAGGAAGTACGGGTATAGTTAAATATGAATGGGATTTTGACACCGGTGGAAGTGATACTGGTGAAATTGTTGAATATACTTTCTCTGATGCAGGAAGTTATGATGTGCAGCTAACCATTGCTGATGAAGCAAATAATGAGCAGTCAGAATATGTGACGATAGACGTTGAAGAGACAGTTACAGGAACTACAGGTACGGTTCCTGTTGAAGAAGAGGATGAAGAAGAGGAAATTGAAGACGAGGATGAACCCGAACCTGAAGAAGAGGAAATTGATGACGAAGAAGAGCCTGAACCTGAAGAAGAAATTGATGAAACATCGGACATAGTCGTTGTTGACTCTTACATTGAAAACGCTCAGATAAATGAAACTGAAGAGTTGGTGGTTTTCGTTGATTTAATAAATAACGGCACTATAGAAGGTAACAAAACCATCAATCTTGAGGTAAACGATGAAATTCTTGAGTCACAAGTTGCATCTATTGGTGCAGGTGAAACATCTGTATTGTCTTTTTCACAAGTTTTAGAGCCGGGAGAATACAATATTTCAATAAATGGTGCGGATGTTGGAAGGCTTTCTGTTGAAGCATTGCCTGATGAAGAGGATCCTGAGCCCGGATTGCTTGGAGGTTTAATCGTGGGTGAGCAGCCTGTATTTAATATGCTTGGGTTATTGGTTTTACTTGTAGTAATACTGGGATTATTGTATTACAGGAGTTACACGGTAGCTGGTCTTTCAAGTAGGGCGCAAAAACTTTACGAAAAGGCAGATAGATTACATGAAAAGGGTGAATACGACAAGTCAATTTCCAAGGTTAAGAAAGCGAGAAATTTGCAAAGAGAAGCTGATAAGAGGACTTACTAAAAAATGACAATCAAAAAATTAGGTCTTGGAATAAATGCCTTTAGTGATGATGCCAGGCGCACGGTCGACAGGCTGGTGACCAACGAGGATAAAGCTGATGACCTTATCTATTATGTTGAAAGTGAAGGTATGGTTCTTATCCAAGGTCCCAAAAACTCCGGCAAAACAAGACTTGCAATGGAAGTGATAGACAGGTTTAAAGGGGAAGGCAAGGTAATCTATATTGATCTTGATAAATACAAGAAGGAGTTGGATATTGGGCACTTGCTTGTTGGGAACCAAGGCTTTTTAAGAAGATTTTTTAATAGAATGCCTAAAGATTTTATTTTGATTGTTGACAATGCAATTAATCTTGATACTGACTTTTACAGGCGGATACAGTATTTTTATGACCAGGGTTACTTGAAATCGGTGATTTTCATAAAAAACAGTTATCATGAGCTTGTTCTTCCAAACAGCATGGCTAGTAGAATAGGTAATAAAGTTATTAATCTCAAAGGGCTTAAAAAGGAAGATTGTTTGAAAATAGCCAGCAACAGGCTAGGCAAGTTCTTTAATGAAAAACATCTTAACAATATATGGAATCTTTCAGGTGATCTCTCAACATTCCTTGGTAATTGCGAAAAGGTGGCATATCATTATATCGAGGAGGAAAGAAAAAGATTAGATGTGAATTTCATTAATAGGGTGCTTAAAAAATGACATGGTATATTAAATTTGGCTATGACCAGAATCCTTTAAGTATTAAACCTAATGAAGACTATGATTTGTTCTTTGATGAAAAAAATGTTGTGGATGATGTTTTGGATGTGATTTCTGAAGGGGGAAACCTGGTAATAAAAGGGCCTCTGGGGACTGGTAAGACCAGCATACTTAAGCAAATAATCTATAGATTTGGAGGACATAAAAAAATTTATTATTACAACGCTTATAGTGCTTCTACTCCTTTAGACTTTGATAGGGTTATCAAGAGAGCAGGCAATGTATTTTCAAGGTTATTTGGGGTTAGAACAAGGGATGTGGTTCTTTTTATTGATGAGGCTCAACATCTTAATGAGGAAAATATAGAAGAATTAAATGAATATCTGCCGGATTATTTTAGGTCGGTTGTTTTGGCCTCAAGTGCTTCAGAATACAAGGTTCCTAAGGTTTTAGAAGATTATTTTGAAAAAGAAATCAATACAGCAAATTTTACTGAATCCGATGCATTTAACATTGTCAACGACCGTTTTGACGATGAATACGAAGAAATTGTGAGCAAGGAAGAAGTAAAAGAATGCTATAACAGAAGCAAAACACCAAGGGAATTTCTGCTGGAATTGGAAGAATTATGCAAAAATAAGCATGATAACTAATTCTTCAGTCGACTTTTGCTATACATGATATTTCTATGCCTGCGCCTTTTGGGAGTTTCGCAACTTCCATGGCTTGTCTTGCTGGTCTGTTATTACCTAGGATTTCACTGTAGATAGTATCAACATCATTGAAATTTTTTATATCATCCAGGTACAGCTCGATTTTCACCACGTTGCTGAAATCAAGTCCTTTCGCAGCCAGTATGGCTTTAACATTGGCAAGAGCAGTCTTTGCCTCCTCTTTAATATCACCGCTAACCAGGCTGCCATCAATATTAAGCGGTATTTGTCCTGAGATATACATAAATCCACCTGCGACAACTGCTTGTGAATACGAGCCAACTGGTTTTGGTGCTTTTTCTGTTGAGATTATTTCCATCTATATCACCTCCTAAACGAGAAATTCAAACAATCTCTTATCATTTTTTATCTCAAAATAATTAATTCCTTTTTCCTGAAGTTTTTTAGTGATGTTATCATAATCCTCTGGAACCTTAACTCTTAGTCCAACCAATGCAGGGCCATATTCTCTGTTATTCTTCTTCAAATACTCAAACCTTACTATATCATCGTTTGGCCCCAAAACATTATCTAGAAACTCTCTAAGTGCGCCAGGCCTTTGTGGAAAATCAATTAGCAAGTAATGCTTCAGCCCTTCATAAAGAAGTGATTTTTCTTCTATTTCGCTGAGCCTTCCCCAGTCATTATTTCCCCCGCTCAATATGCAAACCACATTTTTATTTTTCAGCTTGTGGTTCAAATGTTTAAGTGCGGCTATTGACATGGCTCCTGCTGGCTCGGCTACTATTCCGTCATTTGTAAAAAGGTCCATTATGGTTGAGCACACGGAACCTTCCGGAACGGTTATAATCTCATCAATGACCTCACTGGCTATCTTAAAGCTGACATCTCCTACTTTTTTTACTGAGGCCCCATCTACAAATTTGTTTATAGAATCCAGTTCTAAGGGTCTTCCTTTCTTAATGGCTTCGGCCATTGAAGGGGCTCCTTTGGGTTCTACACCAATTATCTTGGTTTCAGGGCTTATCAACTTGGTGTATTTTCCAACACCTGAAATCAGGCCACCTCCTCCTACAGGAGTAATTATATAATCTATTTTCTGTATCTGTTCAAATATTTCATGGGCGACTGTACCCTGTCCAGCAATAACTGTGGGGTCGTTGAAAGGATGGATAAAAATTGCTCCTGTTTCTTTTGAGAATTCCGTGGCTTTTTTTGAAGCGTCGTCAAAAGTGTCGCCCGTCAACCTTATATCTACATACTCTCCTCCGAAATATTTTGCTTTATTTGATTTTTGTAAAGGCGTAGTAACCGGCATGAATATGGTACCTTTTATGCCTAATTTTTTGCATACCAAAGCAACACCTTGTGAATGGTTCCCTGCTGAACTGCATACTACACCTTTTTTCCTCTCTTCCTCATCAAGGCTTGAAATCAGATTGAAAGCCCCTCTTATTTTATATGACCTTACATCCTGGAGATCTTCCCTCTTAAGGTAAATGTTGCCTCCGCTCTGTTCTGATAGGTTCTCGTTAAATAGGCACGGTGTCTTCCTTACCACTCCATTTAAATTGTGGCTTGCTTGAGTTATTTTTCTAAGGCTCACTTCCATAACCAATCCCCTCTTATTTGTTAGCTCCTAAAATCAGGTGTTCTTCATGGATATTCAAGAACGCAGGAGCACTAATACTAAAAAATAATAATGCCCATTCTTAAGGCAGAGATTTCCAACGAATAAAGATTTTCTTTTGTTGGTATCATGGCAATATGGTTATAACTTATATTATTTAAATCTGATTATTCAACTTTTCTTGAAGGGTGGAAGAAATTCAACATTTTAGCCAAATAGTCTTTTGACTCTTTCATTATATATCTTGAAAATTCGCTTATCACCCAGTCTGGGTTCTATATAATCCCTAATGGTTTTGTAATACCATTCTATCTCTTCTTTTGAAGCGTTGAATTTAATCCAGATGTTTCTTTCGCAAATAGTGTCCTCTTCAATCGAAAGTATATTTGATAATTTATCCGCAAGAAAAACCAGCAACTCATCATCATTACCAATTTTTATTTTTTCAACTGTATTCTCTTTTCTTTTTCTCCAAGATTTCTTTCTTTCATCCTTGTTTATATCTACCCAGTTATCAGGTTCACTGCAGAAATTAACCAGTGAAGCCACTCTTTCTCCAAACTCTTCTTTCAAATTAGCAAGAGTAAAATAAGTATCTTCGATTGAATCATGCAATATTCCTGCGCAAATTAAATCTTCATCGCTGGTTTCATACATTAGGTATTTTGCGGTGTCTAAAATATGGACATAGTAAGGTACATTTTTGCCTTTTCTTTTTTGATTTTTATGTAGCTCATATGATAACGCCAAAGCTTTTTGTATTTTCATCTTAAATCATCCAAATATTTTATGTGATTTAAAAATATTTTCTAAATTCACTGTACATTATGCTAAAAAATCAATTTTTTATTTTATGGTTTAGAATGTATTTTCGATGCTATCATAAAATTTAATTACTTACTTTATCGTCTTTAGAGGAAGTACTGCGTTGACTGCAGGGGCTGTAAATTTAACTAATAAAATATATATATTCAAGGCCATGTGACTGTAATGGTTAATTAAAATGACAAGGAATAATGAGCCCAGGAATTTGGTTGATATATGTGACAATGATAATGATGGTGGCTTCTCCTTAGAGCTCTTGGGGAATACGTATTGTAAAATAGCTCTGAATAACAGGGTAGATTGCTATCATTGTAGCCAAGAGCGGGATGCCAATGATTTATATACATGTACAAATCCCAAATACCAAAGTTTGATGAATCATCATCCCAATTTTAGATATATACAATAAGCAATTATGTCCAGGACTTAGCTGTTTGCCATTGCTTTATCGTAAGATTTAATTAGTGGTTTTTACTCCCTCAATTTAATAAATATGATTTCCTCAGGGAGGATTTAAGGTGTTTTAAAATGAAGAAAGACAGTTTGACAGAAGAATGCTTGGGTTTTATAGTAAGAGAGGTTACAAGGGTAGGATATGATAATCTTTACTATAATCTTCTTAAATCAAGAGGTAATGGAGATGGCGCCGCTAGTTTTTCTGGCGATGATTATTTAAATCACGTTGTTGAAGAAAGCAATTGCGTTTATGAACTTATCCTAGAGCAACAAAAGTTTATGCGTAGTTATTACTCAAGAGAATTTGATGAATTGCCAGCGGAGAGAAGGTACTGATTTTCGTTATTTCTAAGCCGCATTAGTATGTGATTATGTGCCAGAATGTCTTCAATATCCCCAAAAAAGAAATTGCCATAATTCCAACATTAGTCATTCCAACAGGCATGTTAAGACTAAATATTGAAGAACCTGAATGGTATCCATACGATGAAAGTACAAAAAGCAAGGCGAACATTACAAGATATATCTTTAATATGATTATCCCTTTTTTCATTCTATATTGCCTTATCCTTTCTGGCTGTGAACTTTTTAATGCCTTTAATCAGGTGGGTTTTGTTTTTCACTGCTTTATATATGTTTTCAATCTCTGAAGGTGTAAGGCTAACGATTCCTGAAGAGTTTTTTCCTCTAAAGCAAATTGATATTGATTCTTTCTCAGGATGCATAAAATCCTCATTAATCCTTACATCTCTTACACTACCTATGCTTTCAAGTCTTACAATACCATCTTTATTTTGTTTTTTAACTTTAACTTCCATTGGCTGCACCTCCTCCAAAAATGAACAAATACTCTTAAAAGTAATTGAATTAATTATATAAATGTTACTATAATAAAAAGGTAACAAAAACTATGGTCTCATAAGTTTTTTTAATTGAGATAGTTTCCCAAAATCCATGATT
Organism: uncultured Methanosarcinales archaeon; assembly: GCA_964491305.1. Lineage (GTDB taxonomy): Archaea > Nanobdellota > Nanobdellia > Woesearchaeales > DSVV01 > CAZBGG01. Next base: position 1,993 of record CAZBGG010000020.1, on the reverse strand, counting down.
TCGTCTCCTATGATGTAAACATTGAAGTTTTCTATGGACTTTAAGAAAGGACTTAATGTGTTTTCTCTAAGTAAATCTGTTCCTTCTTGTATGGGATTAAAGGAAGGTATAACTATCAGCTCTTTGTTTTTCCATTTCCCATGTAGAAAACATTTGAATTTTTCAACTCTAGATGCATCACATACGGATATTGCCGGGTGCTCATGTCCTATAATTATCTTGTTTATTTTTTCATATGAAATCTCATGAGGTATTCTATCGCCATGGGTTATTAAAACATCATTTAATATCAAGTTCTCCACAACCTTAATGTTCCTTTTCTTGGCTATTGGGCCAAGAATTTTATCATGGTTTCCTCTAATAAGCATCAGCTCATTGCATTTTGTGGCAAGGTAATCAATCAGTTTTAGTATATGCCTCCACTCGGTCTCTGATATTGAGCCAAACTCGTGTTTCAAATCACCATTAATAATTATTTTTTCAAAACTTATTGCTTCCAGAAATTTTTTTAGTTTTTCAATAATCAATGGATACTGGCATCTGGGTATAAGTATACCTTGTTTATTGAGCGTTTCCTCATATCCCAGATGAATGTCTCCCAGAATCAGGGCTTTTTCATCTTCAAGTATAAGAAAAAGTTCTTCTATTTTTATTTTATCACTTATTTGCATTTTAAAGTTCTTTAATTTTTTCTAATGTAAATTTTCTCAATTTTTCAGGCCAAATCTTAATAATCTTGTCTTTCTTTTTTTGGATTTCTTCGATTGTTCTTTGACTTATATTCTCATCTCCATCAATTAAATCCAATAAATCTTCCTTGATGTAGGATGGCTCGTCGAGGTTAAATGCTTCAATTTTCATATCTTCTTTTTCAGAGTCTAGCATCTCTTTTTTTCTTTCTTCATCTTTTTCCCATTCCTTATAATAGTTGAAGCTTTCTTCTAAATAACTTTTTTCTCCTGCACCTTTATTACCAAGTGAAATCTTAGCCAGGACCATTGAGTGCATTCTTTTTAAAAAATCCATCCTGTCCTCCATTTTGACGACATCCATAACCCCTTGCATCACTATGTTGAAAGCGAATGGGCTGGGTATTTGAGTCTCAACTTCAATAATTTGGATTTTTTCTTCTTCTATCTCTTTAAGCACTTCTTTTGCTCCTACTATATCCATCTGGTCTTGGAGAACTTCTCTTCTGGCTTCTTTTAGAATGGGAAAATCGTTGGATATTCTTTTAACAGAATTTAATAATAACATAGAGCTTACCTGCTGCCTGCCAGCATTCTTTTTTTTCCCCATATAATTCCTGAGTATCATTAAGGATCTTCCTGCGCAATGTCTGAAACGTCGTTTAAGTATTTCGGAATTTTCGATGGCATTTTCCATGGTACCATTTAAATCAGACGATTTAACAAGCTTCATAGCTTTTTTGATGTTAACTTTTGAGGGGACTCCCAGATAAAAGCCATTATCATTCAATCCTATTTCTACGTTCTTATGCAGCCCTTTCGTTATGGCATACGCAAATGCTCTGGAAAGAACATCATTGACACGTCTTCCGAATAGGGAATGGAAAATTATTTTTTTAGATGAAGTGTCATTATAGTGCTCAATGATTATCTTTTTATTGTTTGGAATATGCTTTAAATAAAAGAATTGTTCAAAGAAATAGTTATATATAGCTTCTGCTGAATTGTTATCAAGATAAAGGAAGTTGTTTATGAAATCTATTATTTCCTTTTTAGTTTTTTTAGCTATGAATTTTTCTTCCACTAAGTTTCTGAATCTTCCTATTTCTTTTGCTAGGTCATAACTTAGCGGAAGCATCTCAGATACCCACGAAGGAACAGTCGGTGGCCTATCCACTGTTGTTGATACCTGGGCTACCATGCCTCTTGAATACTTGAATAAATACCTGCCCCCTCCAAGCACAAAAACATCACCTGGTCGCAATCTCTCGAGAAACTGCTCATCAATTGTGCCGACAGTCTTA
>CAZBGG010000019.1:0-14774 GCA_964491305.1 uncultured Methanosarcinales archaeon | reverse complement strand
CTTTTAGCTCTTAATGCAACCATAGAGGCTGCCAGGGCAGGGGAGGCAGGCAAAGGTTTCAGTGTGGTGGCAGAAGAGATAAGGAAATTAGCTGAAGAGTCCCAGAAGGCCACTAAACAGATATCCGATATAATTATTACCATACAGGATTCCACTAAAGAAGCTACAGATTCTATGGCAGAAGGGGAGAAGGTTGTTGAGGAGGGAAGCAGTACGATGGAGAAGACTAAGGAGTCTCTTGAAACAGTCTCAAGCAAAATAAATGAAGTTGAAAAAAGAATAAAGGATATCTCCAATATAAGTCAGGAACAGCTTGAGAAAACATCTAATGTGGTTGATGTTGTGAATAATGTAAGCGAATATTCATCCAGAACCAGGGCTTCAGTTGAGGAGATCTCTTCAGCTGTAGAGGAAACCAGCTCATCAATGGAACAGGTAGCTTCCAATTCCCAGAAAATAGCAAGCTCTGCCGAAGACCTAAGAAGCCTTATAGAAAAATTCAAGATAAGGTGAAAAACTAATTTCTTGTTTTGTACGTCAGAACTAAAAAATTTTTAAATTCTCTTTGTATCTCTTTTCCTATGGATGAGAAAAAAATAAAAGAGCTGGAAGAAAGGCTTGCGAGACTTGAAAGGAAATGCGAAGAGTACGATGCCCATATGAAGAGTGATTTAAAGCATGTGTTGGGAGAAAGAGAGACTCTGGAGAAGCTAAAAGAAAAGGTTAATTTTATTGACAAGAAAATAGAGTCAAGGTAATAACAACTTTTCAGGAATTCCGCGATTTATTGTATAAACTGTGTTGTTTGCCTCAATTGTTCAATGCATGGACCATATGTTATCTCCCACATAATGTATGTTTTCAAGTACTTTTCCTTTTTCCATTTTTTCTATTTCTTTTCCCGGGAAAATTGCTTTTGCTATTGATAGGGGCTTTTTGTTGTTTTCATCGATTACTGCTACAAATTCTCCTTCTTCAATGTCATTATCAATAGAGGTTATTCCAGGTCTCATAATGTCGGCTCCTGAAGTGACGAATTTAACCGCTCCCATATCCACCACTACTTTTTTAAGCGGGCAATTATCCATGCACATCTTAAGCGTGGGGATTGGAATATTGTCGTAGTAAAAGAAAACGGGTGTGCCCTTCTGCAAAATCACCTTGTAACCCTCTTCGGTCTCTTCCAAGGTTTCTTTTTTTTCAAAACTAAAATTATAGAGCTTTAGGAGCAGCTCATTCAAGGTTTTTGCTTCGGATTTTCTCAATTGTTTCTTTTTCATTTGATGAAAAAGATGGCTATGGAGGTATAATAATTTATTGAAAAGGCTACCGATAACTTTTTAAATTCGCTATTTTTCCAAGTTGGTCATGCAAGGAACTATTGTAAATTTTAGGTCTGCAAGACATCACCAGACACACAACCAGATGATAATTATTGCTGATGGAGTGGAAAACAGGGGAAAGGCTGAAGAGCTGGTAGGCAAGAAAGTGGTGTACAAGACAGATGGCGGAAAAGAAATTAAGGGTGAGGTAAGAGCTCCACATGGCAATAGCGGAGCGTTCAGGGCATTGTTTGAAAAAGGGATGCCTGGCCAGTCTATTTCTAAAAAGGTCCAGATTCAGCAGGAATAAATCTTTGAGCCTTTGCGTTGATTTTTTAAGTGTTTAATTGCTATAATTAGTTTTTCACAAAAAAAGCCAGCTCTGTGTTCTATGTGATAGCGGATTCGCTTTTGCGCAAAGACAAATGAATAAAAAAATTTAAATATTAGTTAAATTTAACACAATATTGTTGATTTAAGTTCAACCAAACCAACAATTGACAGGAGGTGTTCTAACTTGGTCAGCGGGGATAATAAAGATAGTAAAGAGGAAATTTGTGAAGAGAATCAAGGAGAAAAAAAGATAAAATCTACTGGAGAGCAGCAGATGGAGGAGAATATTCAGGATTTTCAAGATACTTCAAAAGATGGTGAAATGAGCAATGGAGAGGAGAAGGTAACTGTGCCTAAGCAGGACTACGATTTTTACAAGGAAAAGGCTTGTGAGGCTGAAAATCTCACTAAAAGAGTAAAAGCTGATTTTGAAAATTATAAAAGATCAATAGAAAAGGAAAAGGAAACTTTTAAGGAGTATTCCCTTGTATGTTTTTTAGAAAAGTTATTACCTGTCCTTGATACTTTTGAGCAGGCGATGAACACTACTAAGTATGCAGAGGAGAAAAAGGGCATAGGTCTTATATATAGTCAGTTTTTGGATGTGCTTCATAAAGAAGGCCTGAGGCCGATAGAATCTGAAGGCAAGCTGTTTGATCCTTATAAGCACGAAATACTTATGCAGGAGGAATGTGAGCAGGAGGATGGCACCATAATTGAGGAGTTTCAAAAGGGCTATATGTTTAAGGATAGAGTATTAAGGTACAGCAAGGTGAAGGTTGCGAAAAAGAGCTGTGATGAAAATGGAAAAAAATCTCAAGTCAGTGGGGATCAGTAAGGATACTCCCATTGAATACATCAGAAAGTTATCTGAGACCTGTGAAAAATGTGGCCATTGTTGTGGTTTTGGTTCAGGTTTTTTCACAGAGGAAGATGTTGAAAGGGTAAGCAAAAAAGTAGGTCTTAAAAAGGAAGTTTTTAAGGAAGATTTTTTGACTGAAACTGAAATTTTCAATACAAGGGTTTACAAGGCGAAAGGGAAAGACCCGGACAAGCATTATGGTCCTTGTATTTTTTTTGATGATGGTGAGGGCTGTACAATACATGAGTTTAAGCCGCTGCATTGCAGTATTAGCAAAGGCTGCGGAGGACACGGAGAATACATTTCAGAATGGTTCACCCTAAACTATCTTGTAAAGCCACACGATCCTGAATCAGTCAGGCAGTGGGCTCAATACCTAAAAACCAGTGAGACCATCCCAGGTGGACGGTTAAATGAGCTTGTACCTGACAAGGATAGGCTGAGGAAAATACTCAGCTATGAAATTATAAAATGAGGGGATTATTATGACTGATAAAAAAGTGAATGTTTCGGTTAATGATGGCATGGATTTCTTTGCGAATGAAGCCTCCATTAACTATAATACGCTACAATTCATCCTTGATTTCAAGTGTATTACTCCAAGGATGGACATGCGCTCCAAGGATGCGCCCACATTGTCGATAAAACATAATGTTGTTATGTTGGAGCCGTACCATGCCAAAAATTTTCATAAGCTTCTTGGTGATGTTATCAAGAATTATGAGAACAAGTTTGGTAAAATAAAAAAGCCGAATGCTTTGACTGTTGCGGAGAAAGAGTCTAAAAAAAGGTCTAAGAGTTCGAAAGAAACCAGTAGTATCCCTAATTATTTAGGATAAGGAGGTATAAAAATGGCAGAAGAAAAACAAGAAGAAAAGAAAGGAAAGAAGATGGAAAAGATCATAGGTATTGATTTGGGAACTAGCAATAGCGCCGCTTCCGTCCTTCAGGGTGGAAGCCCTGTTATGATTCCTAGTAAAGAAGGCGTGAGTCAGTATGGGAAAGCATTTCCAAGTATTGTGGCTATCACTAAGGATGGTCAGATGTTGGTTGGCGACCCTGCCAGGAGGCAAGCAGTATCAAACCCTGAAAACACCATAATGGGTGCTAAGAGGAAGATGGGTACATCCCATAAGTATAAACTGAATGGGAAGGAATACACTCCACAGCAAATATCTGCCTATATCCTGCAGAAAATAAAGCAGGATGCTGAAGACTATGTAGGGGAGAAAATTGAAAAAGCAGTGATTACTGTTCCTGCTTATTTTGATGATGATCAAAGGCAGGCTACAAAGGATGCTGGTACAATTGCTGGCCTTGAAGTGGTAAGAATAATAAATGAACCCACTGCAGCCGCCCTCTCTTATGGTCTTGACAAGGAAAGTGGAGATCAAAAGATTCTTGTTTACGATATGGGTGGAGGAACAATAGATGTTACTGTGATGGACTTTGGAGACGGTGTTTTCGAAGTGAAGTCTACCTCCGGTGACACACAGCTTGGTGGAAGTGACATGGACCAGGCGGTTGTTGATTATCTTGTAAATGAGTTCAAGAATCAAGAGGATTTTGATTTAACAAAAGATCGTACTGCGATGCAAAGGCTTATAGAAGCTGCCGAAAAGGCCAAGATTGAGCTTTCAACAACCACCGAAACTGATATCAATCTTCCGTATATCACCGCGACAAATGAAGGTCCAAAGCACCTTAATATAAAACTTACGAGGGCAAAACTCGAAGAGTTGGTGTATGATATTGTGCAGAAATCAAAAACGCCGATTGAGCAGGCATTAAAGGACGGCGGTCTTAAACCTGGTGATGTTGATAGGATTATTTTCGTAGGGGGACCTACCAGGATGCCTATTGTAAGGAAATTGGTTGAGGATTACATCGGGAAAAAGGCCGAAGGCGGAGTGGACCCAATGGAATGTGTTTCAAAAGGAGCATCGATTCAAGGCGGAGTACTAGCCGGTGAAGTGAAAGATGTTTTGCTTTTGGATGTGACTCCTTTAAGTCTTGGGATTGAAACTTTAGGGGGTGTATTTACTACTCTTATTGAAAGGAATACAACTATTCCAACAAAAAAATCCCAGGTCTTCAGCACAGCCGGGGATAATCAGACGGCAGTAACTATCAGGGTATTTCAGGGAGAAAGGCCAATGGCAGCAGACAACAAATTGCTTGGTCAGTTCGACCTCGTGGGAATTCCGCCGGCACCAAGGGGCGTTCCTCAGATAGAGGTTAGCTTTGACATAGATGCTGATGGAATTGTTCACGTAAGTGCTAAGGACCAAGGTACTGGTAAGGAGCAGTCAATAAAGATTACTGCAACAACCAAGCTGAGTGAGGAAGAAGTTGAAAGGATGAAGAAAGAAGCCGAGCAACACGCAGAAGAGGATAAGAAAAGAAAGGAGAAAGTGGAAGTGGTCAATGAAGCCGAGTCTCTTGTTACACAATACGAAAAGACAATTAGTGATATGGGTGATAAGGTAGACCAAAGCAAGATTGAGCCCGTGAAAAAAGGCATTGAAGAGCTTAAGGAATTGCTTAAGGACAAGGATAACAACTACGAGAAGATCAAGGAGAAAAAGGATGAAATCCAGCAGGAATTCAGTAAGGTTGCAACCGAGCTCTACCAGGCAGCTGCCCAGGAACAGCAGGCACAAGGTGCTGCTGGTGCAGCGGGAGATGGTGGTGCTTCTGCAGATTCTGGTTCAGCCGAGCAAGAGGATGTTGTGGATGCTGAATATAAGGAAGACAGCGATAAAGAGGATGACAGCAGTAAAGAATCTGATGGTGAGAAAAACAAGAAATAATTTTGTTTTTAATGGATACTCGCTTGGGAAAAGATGAAATCCCTTGTGGGTTCCTATGTTGTTTTTTACTTATCTATTTATGAGTTTTTAGGATTTGAAGTGATTTCAAAATGAAGGTACCAAGTGAAGAGGAATGTTTCAAGCTTATGGATGCATATTGCCTCCCCGGGAATGTCAGGGAGCATAGTTTGGTTGTTGCTAAAATAGCCTTGCTTATAGCTGATAAGTTCAATGAACATGGTAAATATGTGGATTCCAAGCTTGTTTATTCTTCCTCTTTGCTGCATGATTTGTTTAAGCCCCTGGATTTTTATGATTTGTCGGGTTTTCCTCCTGAATGCGTTGCACAATGGAAAGACTTAAAAAAAAGGTGCGATGCCTCCAGACATCCAGAAGCGGCTTATAAGTTATTGAAGGATGATTTTCCAGAGGTTGCAAAGATCATCAGAAAACATGATTATAAAGCAGTCATCGCAGAAGATGATGATTTAAGGCCCATAACCTGGGAGGAAAAGATAGTCACTTATGCTGATAAGAGGGTGGCCCACAGTAAGGTAGTCTCCTTGAAAGAGCGTTTTAGTGAGGGTCATAAAAGGTGGAAGGGTACGCAATCTTATAATCCCGGGCAGGCAGAGCTTATTGACGGCAAATACTATGAACTGGAGAAGGAGATTTTTTCCAATCTACCTTTTGGACCTGAAAAAATAAATGAATTAATTGATAAAAATGGCTAAGGATTACTATGATATACTAGGTGTTGACAAAATCGCAAGCAAAGAGGAGATAAAGAAGGCTTATAAGAAGTTAGCCAAAAAATATCATCCGGATATAAACAAAGAAGATCCCGAAGCGGCAACTAGGTTTAAGGAGATAAACGAGGCAGCGGCAGTTTTAGGAGATGATAAGAAGAGATCACAATACGACAGGTTTGGAAAAACTGGTGAAGGGTTTTCGGGTTTTGAAGGCTTCGGTGGCGGGGAAAGTCCTTTTGGGGATTTTTCTTCATTTGGTGATTTCGGCGGCTTTGAGGATATTTTTGAAACCTTTTTTGGCGGTGGACGCAGAAGCAGAGGCGGAAGGCGCAGAGGTTCAGATTTAAGATATGAGCTGTTCATTACACTTGAGGAAGCTGCTGAAGGTGTCAAAAAAAACATAAAGGTGCCAAGGTATGAGGCATGCTCGACATGCGGGGGAAGCGGTGCTGATTCTCCTTCTGATATCACTACGTGTGATCAATGCAAGGGTTCAGGTTATGTCAGGAAGACTCAAAGGACTCCTTTTGGCATGTTTTCTTCAACTTCTCCTTGTCCCAAATGTGGTGGCGAGGGTAGAATTGTGACTAAGACCTGTAGGACCTGCAAGGGTGCTGGCAGGACTGAGAAAACTACAACGATAGAGGTTGATGTTCCTGCAGGTGTTGATAATGGTACTAATCTAAGAATTGGTGGACAGGGAGAAGCAGGAGAGAAGGGCGCTCCCCCTGGTGATCTGTATATTCATATCCATGTAAAGGAACACGATACATTTGAGAGAAGGGGTAACGATATCTATACTGAAGTTCCCATTAGTTTTGTCCAGGCGGTATTTGGTGATGAGATAGAGGTTCCCACTCTAAAGAAAAAGGCTAAGATGACTATACCTCCAGGAACTGAGTCTCATAAGATTTTCAGATTAAAGGGTAAAGGTTTGCCTTCCCTGAATACAGGTTCATACGGAGATGAACTTGTGAGGGTAGTTGTTCAGGTACCAACTAAGCTAACTAAAAAACAAAAGGAAATCCTGCATGATTATGCCAAAGAGACAAAGGAACATGTTCAGCCGAGCAAGGGCTTCTTTTCAAAATTAAAAGAAAGATTGTAGGTATTGCTGGAAATCCTGAATAATTATCAGGGAGCTATTCCATCTTTTCAGCGGCTCTTTGCATAGCAGGAATAACTTTTTCTGCTTCTTCCTTTGTGAGACGGCCAAGCTTGGCAAATTTTAAGTCACCTTCAGGTGATTTGTTTTGCCTTATAAGTTGCATCTTTTTCTGCCCTTCATTGTAGGAATAAACACCCACTTTTATGAGACTGTTTTCCGATTCAATTTCTTCTTCATACAGTTGCTTGTCTAAATTTTTGTCAAATGCCATTTTGGCTTAGTATATTTTTTGATTAAAATAATTTTTGGTAGCAAGGGTTATTAATTTGAAAGAAAATGTATGCGTCGGCCGGGATTCGAACCCGGACCAAGGGCTTTCTTCACTTGGCATGAAGCCTTCGCATGGAAGGCCCCTATCCTAGCCGTTAGACCACCGACGCGTTTATTATATTCACCTTTGGTTTTGGTCAAATACCTAATTTATAAACCTTACGGATTGTTAAGAAAATAGTTTTACCATTATTTATCAAGTTCATTCAAATTGTCTCCGGATTCCATATAATCCTGCAACTCCAAAAATTAAGCCAATGAGGAGCATTAAATGGAATATATAGTACAAGGGGGTCAAATCCACGTATTCACTCACAGCAGGCGCAGGTATGATTCCTGAATAATGCTTTGAAAATTCTTCGCATACTTCGGAGACTTCCTGGTCAACTTCACAGGTTCCTCCAAAATAAGTTTCGATAACTAGTCCCATACCAACAAGTACAGTAAATGTGAACAGAAACATCCAGAACCATCTACCTGTTTGTTTCCATATCTTGTAAGAGGGGTAAGAAGCGTATAATGACATCACTCCCATTAAAAACAGCGCTATGGCCGCAAGCTTCGATGTGATATTCTCAATTGGAATTAATAAAAAGTTTAGTGCCAGTAATAAAGCCAGCAGAAGACCATAAATAGTCAGCATTATTTTTGTTGAAAAGAATTTATTTAGCTTTATACCAAATACAGCATTCAACTTAACAAGACCTATCGGGAAGGATAAGGCGATGGCGGTGTAGCCAATGATACTTGAAATATTTATTAATAGCATATTACCGTCAAACAGGGCTTGGGTAATTGCCCAGCCTGCCAGCGCAAAGCCAGAAAATGCGATATAAGCCCAGCTGTTTACTGAACCCTTTGAAAGAACAAATATCCTGTAAGATATAAATCCCACTAGCAGTCCTATGAAAATTGTAAAGATTCTAAAACCAAGCATCACTATGTCCATTTTATGTTGCTTTTCTTACTATGTTGTTAATAAATTTTTTTGTTTTGCTATTTCAGGTTCCTCATCGTTCCATATAATCCAAATGAGGCAAAGATTAAGGCACCGAATAATAGTATATGGTATAGTGATGCAAAATCAACCAGCCCCTGTAAGTAAGGTAGGGGGACTACTTCTGAATAATGGGTTGAGAAATCCTCGCAAAGTTCAGATACTTCAGGATTAGCTTCACAGGCACCCGCAAAATATGCTCCCAGAAAAATTCCAACTCCCAGAAGAATCGAGAACACAAACATAAGGCCCCAGAACCATTTTCTCGTCTGTTCAAATATCCTGTATAGGGGATATGCCATGTAAATTGACATTAAAGCAAGCAGGATATGTGATATCCCTGCCAATACTGGCATTATCTCCGAATAAGGCAGAATTATCAGGTTTACAATAAGCAGTACCACCCATAGAGTGCAGTAAGCAGGTATCATAAAGCCGGCTGTGAATAACCAATTTAGTTCTATTCCAAAGTTGTTGCTTAACCTTATGAAACCCAAGGGTAGAAAAATGGCGATTATTATGTATCCTATAATGCTTGAGAGATTTACCACAAGACTCATGTCGGGAAGAGCAGTTTGCAGTATGGCCCAGGCTGCGATGGTAAAACCGGAGATAACCAGATATATCCAGCTCCTAATAGAGCCTTTTGTTAGCACAAATATTTTGTATGATAATATGCCTAAAATAGTGCCCAGAAAAATCGTAAATATCCTGAAAAATGTCATAAGCTCCATATATTTTCCTTCCAAACCTTTTAATATTTAAGCTTTTTGCATCTTAAATTTCTCTATTTGCAATAGTGTTTAGGGTGCTCATGCCCTTCTCCTTTTCTTTCTTTTAGATGCTCAAGGTGCATTATCTTATTTTTCAAAAACTTGTCCATGCTTAGCTTGTTTTCTTCAATCATTGTAGAAAAATGCTTGCCGCCGAGGAAATGAGGCATCAGCACATAAGTTGCGCCTTCTTCGTATAATCTCATTGCTTCATCTATCTGGTGCGATACTACGGCAATTATTGCATCTTTATTACTTTCTCTTATTCTGTGTATTAGTAATAGATTTGTATCTATTTCGGGAATTGTTGATATAACCATCTTGGTCTTATGAAAACTTATTTCATAGAGCATTTCGGAGTCATTGGCATCGCCGTATCTGCAGTCATAACCTTCTTTAGATAACTTGTTGATAATATCTGGGTCATAATCAATTATTAGGAACTTCTTCTTAATCTTTGAGAGGGATTGCAATATGTCATAGCCTATCCTATTGTATCCAAAAAGTATTATGTCGTGTGATTCTGTTTTATCATTTCTGTGCTCATCGACCTTTGTGCCTTTTCTTTCAAATACTGTAAGGTATTTTGATAAGGCGGCATATATTTTATCTGAGTAAAGAATCATATAAGTTGATGCAGAAAATGTTACCAGGGCTACCGCCGTCAACAGCGAGATTAATTCTTCCCCTACAAAACCAAGCTCCTCACTTAGAATAAGGAATATTAACGAAAATTCACTTATTTGTGCTACTGTCAGCCCCGCCAGAAAACTGTTCCTTTTGGTGTATCCCATTAATCCCATTGTGCTCATAACTATGATTGGGTTGCCTATGGATACTATGGCAGCAAGTGTTAAGATGATCGGTAGCTCCTGCAGGAAATTGTCAAAAATCATTTGTGAGCCAAGCATTATAAAAAATAAGACCAAAAAGAAGTCTCTTAGGGATTTTGTCTTGGCGCTTATTTCAAGGTGGTAAGGGGACATGGAAAGTGTCATCCCCGCAAGCAGTGCTCCCGCCTCAATTGAAAAGTTTATGTAGTGGAAGGCGGATGCGACTATAAAACACCACGTAACTGAGAATAAAAGCAGGTATTCCTGGGATTTTGCAACCAGATCAGTTATCTTTGGCATCACATACACTGCCAGAATAAATAGCACCAATATAGCTCCAAAACCTTTCAATACAGATTCTATGGCCATGGTGGCCAGGTTTTCACCTTCACTGATGGATGATATAACAAGTAAGACAACTATAACCAAAAGGTCCTGGACAATAAGGAAACCCGTGGCAATTCTTCCATAGAGTGATTCAAGGGCTCTTTTGTCAGATAGCAGTTTCATGATTATAATCGTACTGCTGAAAGCCAGAGCAAGACCTATGAACAGGGCTTCTGTCGGGCTAAAGCCCAAAAGATTAGCAACAAAGAATCCCAATGTAGTTGTTATCAATACTTGTGAAACACCGGTAATCAGGGCAGTCGTTCCAACATCTTTTATAACCTTTGGGTTAAGGTTCAGCCCCACGAAGAAAAGCAGCAGGGCTATTCCAATGGTTGAGAATGCTCCTATAATTTCTTGGGACCTTATTACGTCCAGGACGACAGGTCCAAGCAGGATACCGCTTAGTATATAACCAAGTATTGCTGGTTGCCTTAGAGCCTTAACTATGCCCGTTACTAGAATTGTCACGCCGAGTATTATGCTTAATTCAATCAGTATTCCTGCTTGTTCCATGTTGTATCTTTGTTCCTCTTATGGCTTAAGGGATTTCATGAAACCTCTATTTTATAAATATTTCTGTATCGCTTAAGTTAAGTTCCTGTGGCTTGTAAAGTAATTCGGATCATAACTTCTTCTTTGCAAAAGATTTATATACTATCAGTGTCTGGAGTTGTCTGTAAAGATTTCAAAGGGAGGGTTAATGAAAATGGATAGAGTTCCGACTGGAGTTAAGGGTTTTGATCATCTTATAGAGGGAGGAATACCAAGAGGTGCGGTGGTTCTGCTTTCTGGTAGCCCGGGTACAGGTAAGACCATATTTGGTCTTGAGTATATATACAGGGGTGCCAATAATTTTGGTGAGAAGAGTATGTTCATTAGTTTTGAACAGGATCATAATGATATAAGGGAGCAGGGAAAGCAGCTGGGATTCAATAACATCGATAAGCTGGAAGAGGAAGGTATGATTACTTTCGCTTGCATGACTGCTAATTTGGTCGATAAACATACAGCTAAAGATATTTTCACTGAGATAAGGGATAGGAAAGCTGAGAGGGTGGTTATAGATTCACTTTCTGCGCTTTCAATAAATGCTCCTGTCTATACAATGGCAAAGGATATGGTGATGTCTGATGTTATGGACCATAATACTGTGTTTTCTCCACCCGTTGTTGGTGAGGATATGAAAAAAAATTTCATATATAAGTTCATGGGGGATATAAAAAAGCTACCCGTTACTGCTTTGATGCTTTCTGAAATACCTGATAGTAAGGAGGTATTGTCCTCTGATGGAGTGAGTGAGTTTGTTTCTGATGGGGTTGTTATTGTTAAGAAGAGCTCTATTGGAGAGGAAGTTAACAGGACTATACATATTGAGAAAATGCGTTTGACCAAGATTAAAAGTGCAATGAGGGAGTTTGATATTGATGGCGGGTTCTTGGTAATGTAATTTTTCTTTTTATATCTGTTTCTTATATCTTTTTTTTATATCTGTTGTAGTGTGTGCTTTTTGTCTACAGTTTTGTTTTTTAAGCTAAGGTAGCGTATTTATTCATTGCATGAAATATGGTTTGCAATATTTTGGAAAAAATTATCAATAGATTTACATTATATTGCAACAAATTATTCTTTATTTTCCATTACTTTTGAAAAAATATATAAATATCAAAAATACAGAAACAGATTATGGTCATTCATGATGGAATAATTAAGTGGTGGGTGCAGAATGTATTATCTAAAAGGATGACTAAATATGAACCTGGATTTATTGTAACTGAATTTAGTAGTAGATATGGTAATGCTTTCCAAAGAATAATAATCCTTCCTGAAGATATTCTAGTGGAGATTGAAAAACAAGTAGTAGAAAAGCATGGTGAAAAAGGAGAAGAAGTCTTAAAAAAAATAGGCCGCGAATATGGGTATAATTTTGCATACACTCTTGGTGCACCGACAATAGACAAGGGAAAGGAATTTATTGAAAAGTTTTTAAGATTTTCGGTTAATTATGGGCTTGGTTCTTTAGCTAGGGAAGTAAAATTGATTGAATTAGATATTAAAAATGGTAGGTTTGGTACTGAATTTAATCAGAGAGTAATATGTCGGAAGAATGGTATTGGTCATTTGCTAGATTATACAGTTATGGGTTTTATGGAATATGCCTTAAAGAGGTCTCTTAAGATTGTGGAAAGCAAATGTCAAGGTCGCGGAGACGCGATTTGTAGGATATCTCTTGAGTATGATTATGGGGATTTACCTAAATTACACTTTAATCCAACATTAAACACTAAATACCGCAAATTTAATGAAATTAGGCCAATTCACTACTCTGCTGTTTCCATGAGTGGTCTACTAAAAGATAAGATTGTCAAGTTAGAGGAAGATTTTTTTGTTCACAACAATCAGGTTATTATTTTTTTTGAATCAGGTTTACTTTATCTAATTAACCACTATTTACAGAATGAGTTGTCTTTTAAAGAGAATCTTTTTGATATTGGTTTAAATGGCATAAATGGTTTTATTGAAAACTATTCTATTACTAAGGTTGGTGATATGTTATCTTCTTGGGGTTATGGTGATTACTTGTATAAAAAGAATAACGGAAAACCTGTAGCTTACTTGACTTCTTTTCCTTGGTATCCTCTTTTAGAAACCCAAGATTTTCCTTTGCTTAGAGGAATGCTGTCTGCGTTTCTTTTAAAGGACCAACAGGATGTCAGATTTAGTAATACTAAACTTGTTTCTGATGTTGATAAAATCACTTTAGTATTTGATTGAATTATCTTAGTTCTGTTTTCAGATCATAGGTATCCAGTTCTCTGAATGGATTAACAACTAGGTTTTGGGTTTCTATTGGGATAAACCCATAAGTTAAAAGTGAATGATTTGTGCAATTATTGGGCAGCAGGATAGAAAAGCAATCGTATTCTGTTGTTATTTTTTCCTGGGTCTTTTTTATAATCCCTTTCTTTGTTCTCCAATTAAGGTCTTTTTTGAGGTAAATTCCATCTGCTTGGAAGTAACTATCTTGAGAGTTAACTGGAATTGTGAAACCATATATCACTCCCAATACTTCTTTATTTTTTCTAAAGTTAAAGCATACTCCATTCAAATTTTTGGAATTATATTTTTTAGTCTCTAACATTATTTGATCAAAATTTGGGAAATAAGATGTTTTTTCCAATCCAAGTAAAAAATCAATAGTTTTTTCATCAATCTCCGAATCAATTTCAAAATCAATCTTTGAAGGTAATGTTTCAAAAAAAGAGTTAATTGTTTTAATTCCTATTTTCTGTCCATAATTAAGATTACCATAAGAACATGACCTTTCAATACACAAGGGTTTTCCTACTATTGAGATTGGAATATTCCTTTCTGCAGTAATACTATTATTTCCAAAGATGTTAAAAGACTGTCCTTTTTGTTTATGTCTAGAATCTAGCCAATAGGTAGTGGCGTCATAACCCTTCTCATGTGCCCTTCTCATCTGTTCTAACCATAGTAATTGGCCATTTCCTTTTCCTCTAGAATTATCCTTTCTTACAGTTAAAGCAGTATTATGTGCAGTACTTATAGTTTCGTCCATTAGATAATTTTTTTTGTAACTAAGAAAACATCCAGTGAGAGTTTTTTGGTCAAATAACAGAATAGAGCATTCTTTATCAATATTTTGGTCGTTGTATTCTAAAAAATCCTGCGTGAATAATAATCTCGCTTCATTTTGGTAATCTTTTTTCCAAGTCGATTCGATAAATTCACTAAGTTCTTGATTTTCAATAGGATGCTCATTCATTGATTTAATTGTAACTCCTTTCAAGTTTGGATGTTTGGTGATTATTTTTTCTTTTTCTTCACATATATCATCTAGGGTTATTACCATTTTATTCTAGAAGTTTTCTGAAAAAGTCTGGCTCCAAATCTTTGGAGTCAAATATCGCAGGAACCGTTACAGAGCCCATGTAATGTTTTGGTTCACCAATTTGCTCGAATGGCATTTTCAAAACATCTGTAAGATACTCATACAACCCCTTATCAATAGCACATATGGTATTGTAAATACCTTTCGGGTTATATTCCTTAATAAGTTCATCCATAGCATTCAATGAATAATTATTACCCTGGTGTTCTGGTATAACTGCCATAGTCCCTGTTTCACAAAATTTATCTTTGCCTTTCTGCAGTATCTTTTCGAGGGATTCAGGCCATATCTCAAAATCGTTTGAGGTTGGGAAATTAAGGGTTTTAGTAGGCTCGTAATCAAAAATGT
>CAZBGG010000018.1:0-15028 GCA_964491305.1 uncultured Methanosarcinales archaeon | reverse complement strand
TATATCTGGACTCAGCCTTTTGTTTAGCCTTAACTCTTCTTCACAATAAAACTTCCTTTTTTCAAGTGTACTAAAATCAAGAAAACCAAAATCAACTGCCTTTTTTATTTTGTAAACAAAATTATCGGTTAGGAAAACATGGCTTATGTGGGTTTGCTTATAATCAACTTTAGAAGGTTTTTCATCATAAAACTCTTTATTATGCATCCGCTCTATTACATCCATGTGCTATGTACTTTTTGCAAATATATAAATTTGATTAAAATTAAAACAAAATTTTGGAACTAAAACTTAGAACACCTTTCCGCAGAAGGATAATCTTTCGAAATTTCTGGAATTGAAAATCACACCCTTTAGGAGGGGACTTTCAATAAAACTACAGGACTCTTACTCAACTCCATATACAAGTAATTCCATGCCTTAAGAATTAAGGAGCAACGCATACTCAAGTAAAATTTAAATATTCTGACAGGTGTCGCTATTATTATGGAGTTAATTTCATCCACCAGAATCAGAAGAGATTTCAAACATGAAGTTTATATGAAAACAAAGAAATCCATGGAGTTATCTAAATGGCAGGATGCAGTGGGTAAAATAATCACTATAAACTTCGTTTTTAAAGGAAAGAGAATACCTGGAAGGAGCGTTTCACCCTGGGTCCTTGAATCCATATTGAAAATCATAAAAGAAAAAAGACCTGACTCAAAAATATTTGTTATAAGCCCGGACTGGCCAAAAATATGTGCAAAATACGCAACAATAACAAAAAAACCCCCGAAAGAGGGCAGCATAATAAATGTAGGAGTCCTAAGATATGGAGCCGAAAAAATAGTAGAAGGTAGTCCTAATTTTATTGTATTGGATGCCACGGTTTGCTGGTCTAAAGGACCAAAAATCTGTGATTCAATAATCTGCAGCAATAGCAAAGAAGCTATGGCCTCAGTTATTAAGAGATTTTATGGTAGTGAAAAAAGCATTAATTACAAAATAATAGGGGAACTTCCAAAAATAGTAATCAAAAAAGAAACCTTCTGGGACAAGCTATTCATAAAAAGACAATCTAAAAAAATCCTAAAGCACCCACTTTACTCACAAGAATTCAGTTGATCTTTTTCTAATTGCCATATGACTCTTCTGCAGCTGCTTAAGTAAAAAACTTTCATTCACGAACTGGTGTTTCCTATTCTTTATAACAAATTTGCCATCTATCATCAGATCTCGAACAGGTCTGCCACCTCGAGTGATAAGATTACTTATCAGAGTTATGGGATCATTATAATCATAAGGTATGCAACTTATATCATTTAATTTCCAGATAGCCAGATCCGCTCTATACCCAGGGATGATTTTTCCCCTATCCTTTAACCCAAGGACCCTCGCCCCGTTTGCAGTAACCATCTTGAACAACGAGCCAAACTTTACTGTCCTGTGGTACAGGTGGGTAACTCTTGTTTGGTATGCTTCAGAAAGCAAATCTACCCTCCCTTTACTAACTACCCCATCAGTTCCAAGTGAAATCTTCTGGAACCCTCCATAGTCACAGAACTTCCAAAATTGAAAGACGCCTGATTTATGAATAACATTTGAGGTTGGGAGATGCGATATCCCAACTTTTGCCTTAATAAGAGTTTTAATCTCATCATCGCTCAAATATATAGAATGGGAAGTAATTGTATTTTCATTTAGAAGTCCCTTTTTCTTCAATAACTCAACTTCCCTTATGCCATATCTTTTTACGCATTCTTTCTCTACAGATTTGCTTTCTGCCATATGGAAAGTAAAAAGTATATCATGATTTTTTATAATCCTCCTAACCTTATTTAATGTTGAATCATCTGCCTTATGGAGATAGTGAAGAGCGATGGCAGGTTTTGAAAAATAATTGCCTTTCTTAAGTAAATTCTCAATCATTTCAGGGGAATTTTCAGGGTGCGTGTTAGATACAGCCGAAAGAGCATTAATAACATTGTGGTTAGTAGCCGATGCAGCAAAATCAATAGGGTTAAAAACGCCATAATGGCTTAGAGTTGTTGTTATGCCATAACGCTGTTGCTCTGATATATCTCCCATGGCCCCGACTGCATAGTCTTTTTCATCCATCAACCTCTCCCATCTTGGCATGGAAGAGATAGTTTCCTCAAGCTTTTCCCCCTCATCCAGTGTCATAATTGACCTCATAAGATACATTGGCGGATGAGCATGCGTGTTGATTAAGCCTGGAGTAACAACAACGCCTCCTTTTTTGCCAGCCTCATAAACCAGATTATACTTATTAAGCTCTACATTTACAGAAGGAATTATCTCTTTAATCACGCCATCTTTTATAACTATTGAATGATTTTTTATCATCTTAATCTTATCATTCTCATCACAAGTAAATATATAAGGGACATCATGTAGGATTATACTGTCGGTACCTTTTTTTTTATGCAAATACCTGCCCTTGCTGGAATCTCCAGGAGATTTAATAAGTGAACACTTTAGACTTTCAAGATCTTCCATTAATATTGATAGAAAATACTTGTTTAAATATTTGACTGTTTGACATAACATAACGATATAATAATGAATTCTGATAGCAAGAATTTTTTGCAGTTTTTTTCTAATAAATGCTCCTTATTTAACTAAATAATTAAGGAGGTTTATTCATCAAGTACCTGAGGACGATATAGCCTAACAATAAACAAGCAAGACCTGATGCGGTAATAAAAGGAAGAGTAAACCAAAGATTTAAATACAAAAGAGACGGGTATAAGAACATGCTGCTGGATGGTTTATTTTCACCTAAAGAAGTTCAAAAAAGACCCTGGATAATGCTATTCATAGGTTTTGTTTATGCAGGTTTAGCTATGCCTATTGCTTATTTTGTTGACAGAACACATTCCAGTATGATAATGGTAATACTAACTGTTATGGCCTCTATGCCTTTTATCTACAACACCCTAAAATATGAAGAAAAAAAAGACGAAAATTGCTGCGATGAAAGAAAACTACTAAAAGAACATTCAAAAGCAATAATGAGTTTTCTTTTTCTTTTTATTGGAATTACCCTTGCATTTTCATTCGGAAAAATCTTTTTGCCTCCTGATGTTACAGATCAACTTTTTTCATCGCAAGACACTACAATACGTGCTATGAATGATGGAATAATTGTAGGAGAATGCCAAAAAAGCTCCCTTACAACCAACTTCTACCACTTTTTGGGATATATAAGCCACAATATGGTCGTCCTGATTCTTTCAATACTTTTCGCCTTTATTTATGGTCTTGGAGCTATATACATAATAGTCTGGAATGCGTCGATACTAGGTTTGGCCATTGGAAACTTCGTAAGCACCAATCTTGGTAAGCTATCAAGTGTAGCGGGTGCAGAAGGTATACAAGGTTACTTTCAGGTTTACTCCTGCGCATATTTCATAAGATACCTCCCTCATGGAATAATAGAAATAGCAGCCTACCTGGTCGCAGGCCTTGCAGGAGGAATAATTTCAATTGCCATAATAAGACACACTTTTGGCACAAAAAAGTTCACTACTGTTCTAATAGATAGCGTTGATCTTATAGCAATTTCTATTTTATTGCTGGCCATTGCAGCATTTGTAGAAGCATTCATAACAATAGATGTACTTTGTGTATGGCTTTGTACATGATATAAAGATGGCTCGTCCTTTAATAAATCTTAAGTATTTTTCTTAATGATAAACTAAAGATTATGGAAAAAAGTATGTAAGTACCCAACCAACCAAACCCACCTATCCAGGGAATCGAGCCAATAAGAGGTATATTTTCCAAAGGCCTTATCTGTTCATTACTCAAAGTAAGCCTTTCAATCGGACTATCACGCAATTTTTCATAATCACCTGCAGTCAATTCAGGAGACGCATATCGTCTTTCATCTTTTGAAGAGGTAATAATCAAATCCTGCGCATAAACTTCTCCATCAAATTCATATTCTAACAAATACTCGCCTTCAGAGCCTTTTAGTACCCATTCAGCTCTTTGATCAGCGATTTCCTGCATTTGAGAGCCTCTTACCAACTCTACTCCCCCTGGAAGAATTATGCTTATTGAACCATCAACACCTTCCTCAAACTCAACGCCTGCTGTAAAATGCTCGCTCTCGACAATTGGAAAAAAAGCCATATTTGTATGCAGCCAGCCAAAAATTAGTATAATGGGAAGAAATGTGAAAAGGGTAGGCTTCAGACTGTGCATCATATACTTCATATTAGTATCCATGGCCTGTTTCTGAACCTTCATCATCTGGTCTGGCTTGTCCTTTAATGTCTTCATCTCTTTTTGAAGCTCCTTTATTTCCCCCTTCAAATCCTTCATCAAATCCTGATTAGTAAGCTTCTTATAGGCAAGAGTTATAAGCAAAGAAATTGTAAATGAGATTATTAGAATAGACAATAGCGGCTGAAAATAAAGCAAAGGAGAAAGTATGGGGTCCAGCAAGGTATTTATAAAATCAAATATCATGTTCACTCCATAAACTTCCTTAACGATGGGTGCATATCCATCATATGGTCTTTTGCAATCTCCTCATATATCTTATATATAATCATAACGGCAAGCAGTATTCCTGTCCCTCTAGACAAGGCACCCAATAGATCTGCAAATGAAGCAAGTACTCCAATAGATATACCTCCCATTACTGCTAAAGGCCCTATATAACGGCTAAGCAACCTTTCAAGCACCCTCTGATCCTTTCTAAATCCAGGGATCTGCAACCCTGAAGACATCATCTGTTTCGCCTGTGACCGGGCGTCCATCCCTGCTGTTTGAACCCAAAAATATGAAAACACCACACAACCAATAATCATGGCTATACTGTAAACAAGAGCCTGTAAAAACATTATTCCATCAACATTTCCACCTGTCCTGATTAGTTCACCAAGCAATCCTCCTTCACCACCCGGCGGATTGAGGAAACTAACAAAACCAGTATTGGCATCAGGGTCACCTAATATACCTATACCTCTATTCTGCAAAAGCTGTGCCCATAACTGGAAATTAGCAAACAACGCAGCAACCAATATAACGGGAATTACACTTGTGTAGATAAACTTAAGAGGCCACCTTACACCTTGGCCCCTTACTCTTCCAAAAGAAAGAGGTATTTCAACCTTCATTGCCTGCATATATACTGAAATCGCAAAAATCACTAGTGTCGCTGCAATGGCAGATACAAAGAGAGATGCCTGGGGAATATCACCTGCCATAATTGCCTGAAAAAAACCCCAAAATCTTCCTATTGCGTATGTCCCTTCTAACGTTAAAGGTGAAAAAGCCTTCCACACGAGCTCCTTGGATACACCAGCAACTATGAAAAGACCTATACCTGAGCCAATACCCCATTTACTCACTACCTCATCCATAAACAATATAAGAAGGCCACCCAATATCAACTGCCCAACCAATATAAGCTGCAAGGATCCATAATTTACTGCATCTGGAGGAGGACTTAAACCACCCATATAAACGAATATAAAGGATTCAAACACTACAAAAGACAGAGCCAGCAATTTCTGCACTCCCTGATATGTCCTTTTTCCCTCTGATGTAGAAGTATCAAATTTTACCAATCCAGAGCCATTAAGCAATTGAAGAACAATCGAAGCGGTAACTATTGGTCCGATACCCAAAGAAATGATGGTTCCAAACTGTGATGCCAAGATCTGCTGAAGCTGCTCAAAATGTCCAAAAGAAGACTCTCCTAGACCATAAAGGGGAATCATGCCCAAAATAAAGAACGCAAAAAGCATTATCAGGGTCCATTTCAATTTTTCCTTAAAAGGAAGCTTCTTCTGAGTAGGTCCAGAAACCTCAGGAAGATTCATAAGAATATTTCTCCAAATCGACATTTTGTTACCCCTTCAATAATCGGCCCTTCGGCCTATTTAAATAATTTTTCATTTACTCCTGAGATTCAGTTATATTACTGAAAACGACTTCCCCTCCTGCCGCCTTTACAGCCTCCACAGCCCTTTTAGTTGCAGTGAAGCAAGTTATTTTATATTTCCTGGTAGGCTTCCCTTTAGAAAGCAACTTATCAACCCCAAAATCCTTCAGGTCCACAACGAAGTAGCCATCCTTAAGCTCAGCCTTTTTCGAATCCAGTAGGTATTGCCCTTTGTTCTCAAGATATGCAATATTAGCAGAGGTCACAAAATTTCTCCTTTTCGTAGTGAAGCCATATTTACCAAAATAATTCTTGACGCCGGTGACTCTCTGTTTTCTGCTTTTTCCTCTCTTACCAGTCCCAGCCATGCCTCTACCACCCCTGCTACCAGCACCTCTATGCTTCTTTCCAGCACCCCAACCATGGGTTCGGTAACCGCGCTGTCTTGTGGTCTTCTTTCTTTTAAAATCCATTTTAGATCATCTTTTGAAGTAAATCATTAATCTTAGTACCCCTATAACCTAAGGCACCACCAACAGAATATCCAGTTTTTGTACCTCCCTTCTCAAAACCTCCCCTGGGGGGATGCAGAAAAAAGTACTTTTTCAAACTGCCATCTGAATTCTTTTTTCCCCTTTTGCTAACCAAGAGGTTGTATGTTTCCTCATCAACCTCTCCCCAAGCAACATAATCTTTTACTTTATTGACCATTCCCATAACTTCTTTGCTCTTTGTTTTGGTCACACAGGCAAATTTCTTGTTAAGGCCCAACAACAAAAGAGTCTTTTTCATATCGTGTCTTATGTTAACTAGCCCCCTAATCAAAATTATGGCTATTCTAGTTTCCCCGTCTTTCTCAGTTTTGGCTTCTCCTGTCTTGGTAGTCATCTTAACTCTCCTGTATAATTTTATTTTTTCCTTCACTAATGCTTAAGGTTTTTACATCCTGCGGCCTGATTTTTGTGGTAGTCAACTTTTTGAGAGCATCCAAGCAGGCTTTTATATGGTTTATCTTTGAATTTGTTTTGCCCCTTGTTTTACTCCACACATCCTTAATCCCAGCAAGCTTTAAGATTTTTGCAGTTTCGGTTTCAACACACAAACCTGTACCTTTCGGAGCAGGCATTAGAGTAACCACTACAGAGCCACACTTGCCAGTTACCTTAAAAGGTATGGAATGAGGATTTCCACATGTACAATCCCAGGAGCTGCAACCTCTCCTTACTTTAAATATATTTAACTTGCAATTCCTAAAGGCTTTCTCCCTTGCAGGAACGGTTTCTTTTGTTTTTCCGTAACCATAACCTACATAACCATCATAATTACCACACACTGCGAAAGCAGAAAATTTAGGCTTATTACCTTCTCTTGTTTTTTTCTGTGTCTGACGAAATACACGCCTCTGGCCGCCACCAAATTTACCTTTTGACTGACCAATAGCCAAGAGTTCAATCTCAATGTCTGGCAAAAGAGTTAGCACAATTTCCGGCTCAAGAATCTTCCTACCTTTATCCAAAATTTCACTGATATCCTTTATTTCCCCGCTTCTAACTTTCCTTCCTATTTCAGTCTTTGGAATCCAACCTTCAGGAGCAGCCCTCACTCCAGAAGTTTTGAACGACTCCTCATCCTCAACTTCTACAACCAAATCATCGTCCCCTTCTACAACTGACTCAGGCTCCAATTCAGTATAATCACTATCTTCGTCACGTAATTCCTCTGAATTACTCTCTTCTTGCTCGCCTAAATCCTCGGGTTGGTCCTCGGGTTTCGTGCTTTTTTCTTCTTCTGACATTTTAGACTCCTATGATTCCAATATTTTCTTCTTCGTTTCCTCAAACATTTGCTCGATGTTTGCAGGATCCAATTTGTTTTTATAATATAAACCGAACTGGTTGCTACCCTCTTTTAGGTTTGAAGCATAATTCTGGATATGGTTTCCTTTTATCCTCTCTTCCGTAGGAAAACAGCTTTCAGAGTGTGGAACCTTGAACCCTGAATCAACAACACCCTTAAGCGCGGCATATATCTTACTTCCATGAATTTTACTCTTTAAACCAAAATCCGCAATTCCTTCCTTAACACCGGCTGACAGAGCCACCTTACCCGCCAGAAGACCCGTCAAGTAACTTGCAGGAATATTACCTGTTGAAAATTTCCACCCATATTTATGCAAAACACCAGACTTAACCTTCGCTTTTGTCAAATCACCATCTGGATGGTACTCAACTATTTGCACAATAATATTTTTTGTAGTGGATCTGATTACGAGGCGTGGCTTAAGTGAGAGCAAATGGTTCAACCTGTCCTTATAATTAGTTTTACCCTCTCTCCTCCTTCTGTAAGGTACCGTTTTTATGCTTTTCCGCGCCATTTTTTATTTCTCCAAAAATAATTTATTTTCATTTAAATACAGTTTAATGTGTCTCCTGCTCCTGAAAAAACCGCCTTTAGACTTGGAATATAAATCCCTATAAGTCTTGTTTGAAACCAAGCTTTTAGCCTTCAATTCACTAATGAACTTTCTTTGAGCCCTTATCTTTGTCATCCAAAGCTCTTTAGCAGGAGTCCTTGCAGTAGCTTTACCCTTCCTTTTTCCTTGACCTTTCCTCTGACCCTTGGATTTTTGCCTTTGATTGAACTTGGCACGGGCTCTGGACACGCCTTTCTTCTGAATTATAGTTATTGCACCACTATTTATTAAAGACTTCAAGTCGGCCCTTGTTATTGCCTCCTTTATATCCTCCAACATAGTTACATCAAACTTAACCCTTTTCCCCGAGCCCTTCAACAAAGAAGATGCAATCCTTTTCTGAACATTGAGACCTTTCATTTTCTAATACCTATGATTTTTTTGTGAGCACTTTATCCTTCTCTTTTTTTTCTTCTTCTTCCTTCTTTTTCTCTTCTTCCTGTTTTTTCTTCTCCTCTTCAGTAATATCATCTAAAGTCTTGCTGTCGGACTCTTTTTTCTTCTCCTCTTCCTGTACTTTCTCTTCTTCTTCCTTCTTTTTACTCGCTTCTTCTTTTTCTTTTTCCTTCTCTTTCTTTACTTCCTCTGCTTTTTTCTTTAGTTGTCTCTTCTTTTCAAGCTCATCTTTTATTTTATCAAGATATTCCTGTGCACTCTTATAGTTGATTACTTTAAATCCCTTTTTAATAGCTTCCTCCAATATACCAATCTTTTTTCTGGTACCTGTACCCGAAGTAATAACAATAGCTTGATTTTTCGGTTCAAGGGAAACCAGATCCTCTTTTCTTGAAACCCAGGCCACCTGGAACCCTGTCCTGGTAAGACCTCTTACAGCAGAGGGAGATTTATACCCTATAGTAACACACTTACGATAACCCCTTAGCCCTTGGCGCATTTTACTATTCCAACCCTTGGGCCTCCTCCATGAATCCTTTACACGTACCTTTTTATGAGCATCCTGCCTGATAAAGCAAGGTTTTCTCTTCTTTACGTTTTTCCTAATCTCAAGCAAGCTTTTAATATCCATTATAATCACTCAATCTTTTTGCCATCTTTTTCAGTAATGTAGATTCCATCCTGAAAGATCCTCTTATCAAAGTTCACCCTCTTGGTCAATTTTTCAATTGAGCCTGCTGCTTGGCCTGCAGCCTCTTTATCAGGAGACTCAACAACAATATAATCACCATCAATCTTAAGACTAACCTTCTCACTGATATTAAGAGTCCTCGGAACTTTTTCTCCTATGAAATTCTTAACCATAAAAACACCATTTGAAAAGGATACATTCATCGGAAAGTGGCCCGAGCAAATCTTCAAGGTATAGGAATGACCTTCCATTGCACCTTTAAACATATTCTTCACATGCGCCCTAAAGGTTCCTATTAAGGACTTCTCCCTTCTACCGTACCTTTTGGCACTTAAGATAACTTTATTGTCCTTTACTTCAAGAACAATCAGTGGATTGTAAAGGGTCCTGGCAACTTCACCAATCTTACCTTTCACCTTAAAATTCTTGCCTTCCCTTTCAGCCGACAAGCCCTCAGGTATTTCAATTTCCTCAGTATAATTTTCCTTCATCATTTTAATAACAATATGCGAGCAATCTTCCTCCGATTCCCTTTTCCTTCGCCTTTTTTTGAGTCATCATTCCCTGTGAAGTCAAAACAATAATAATTCCAAAATCTTCCGCGGGCAGATATCTTTTCTCATACCTTTCAAAAGACCCTTTTTTTACTGAAAACCTTGGACTGATAACACCACATTTATTTATGTTGCCCAAAAGATTAACCTTCAGGCTATTTCCCCTCTTATCTTCAAATACTTCAGTTTCCCCAAGCATCATCTCATCTTTGAGTATCTCAAGAGTATTTATTATAATCTTAGACCCTGGCCTTACAATGGCCTCCTTCTTACCTACCCTCTCACAATTAAGTATGTGGGATAAAACCGATGCTAATGGATTATTCATTGTCATTTTTTAAGACACCTTCTAATAATATTTCTTGAAACCAATATCTATTGCTATTTCTCTGAAACATTGCCTGCAGTAATTCAGGCCATATCTCCTGATATGCCCTCCTACTCTGCCGCACCTCCTGCACTTTCTCAGAGTTTTACCAGTCTTCCTATCCTTAGGTGAGTTATGCTTTTTGTACTTAGCCAACTTGTGAGGCTTTGCCCTAAGAGCCTTAAACTCCTTTCTATAATCGCTATATGTCATTTTCAATCAACTATTTCAACATTAAATTCTTTTTTCATAAACTCGAAAGCTTCTTTTTTTGATACCTTCTGCTTCTGAGGCAAATCCTTGGCCCTTACCTTCCTTCTCTTAATTCTTGAACCAGGCTTTGTTAGAGTAATTGAAATCTGAAAACCCATTATACCAATATCAGGATCGTACTTCGCCCCAGGTATATTGATGTATTCGTGAATTCCAAAACTTATATTACCATTTTCATCGAACTGCGAAGACTTAAGGGTACCTTCTTTAGCCTCAACAAACCTCTTAACCAAATCTTTCTTCTTATCTCCCCTTATTGTCAGCTTGCATCCAATGGGCAATCCCGGCCTCAAACCCCAACCAGGAATTCTTTTGCTTGTTTTTGTTTTCACAGGCGGCATGCCAGTCAAGTACTCTATCAACTTAACACCCTTCTCTAATTTATCCTGATCCCGGCCAGCCCCTACATTTAGGGTCAGCTTTTCTATCCGTATTTCCCTCATGCTCTTGTTCATTTTAATCAGCCAATTTGATTAGGGGCGATTCTTTCCCAACAAAAAAAGTATAATCCTTACTTGCCGAAGTAGGTATTTCAAAGGTCTCGCCGTCCCTTTTGTAAACTATTTCATCTTCCCTTATTTCTTCAACCTGGGCAGTCGTTCCTATGTGACGGCCCTTCGTAAAGTAAACAATCGTGCCTTTTTCAAGCTTTAAATGCTCATCTATCTTTTTTTCCGAAAAATCATAAATCAAAACATCTCCGCAACTGTGATTATCATTTTCAATAATCATATTGTGGCCATTGGTAAAGTTTAACTGAGTCTTGCCGCCTTTTATTTTGGTTTTATCTCTTATCATTAAAGGCAGTTTAGTTGATTCTTTCTCATCTATTTGTACTAAGTCCAGATAACCAGATTTATCAAACAAGACCCTGTAATATTCCTTGGTTTCCGGTATGCTCACAACATCCATCAGCCCTGCTGCATTCTTTGAAGAGCGTATTTTTTTATCATTTAGATAAATTCCTTTGTTCTCTATAACATAATTAATCTCTTTCCTGGTCTTAACCTTCTTAAGTAAATCCCTAAAAACTACTATCAAAGGAATCGATTTAAGCATAGTACTTCCGCTTGGAAAAGGCCTTTTGACAAAGATGTTTTTCTTCCTCTTGATAGGCCAACTCCTTGGCGCATTGATGCTCTTTAAATGTCTGCGAACCATTAACTTTCACCTTCTTGATTTTGTGGTTTTTTTTCTTCAACTTTTTTCTTTGTTAATCTTCTTTTATCATCAGTATCTAACTCAGTTAACATTAAGTTTGAAGGATGTAAGGGATACCTCGTCTTGGTTCCATCCTTTTTTACTACCTCAATATTCTCGATATTCACCTTATAATTCTTAAGATCGACCGCTTCAATTTTCCCTTCCTTTCCCTTAAACTGGCCCCTCATCACCTTTACCTTATCACCTTTCCTTACTCTAAGGGAGCGCCTGTTATACTTCTTCTTAAGCTCTTTTGAGAGCGGGCTCACCATCAAGCTACCTCTTATATGATAAGGCGCATTATAGACATACTTCCTTTGTTTGTCTGGTTTCTTTGAACTTATCCACGATTTTGAAAAGGCTTGTTTCATATTAATCACACTATAATTTTCGCTAATTTAGCAATACCAGGCCATCTTGTTGTAACTTCCTTTGATACGGCCCCTTTGATAATGGTTCCCTGAGGATTACCTTTCGGATCCTTAACAACCACTGCGGCATTATCTTCAAACTTTACTCTTGTTCCATCAGGCCTTCTGAACTCTTTTTTTTGTCTTACTATAACGGCCAAAACTACTTTTTTCCTGATTTCAGGCTTACCTTTCTTAACACTAGCCATGATTAAGTCTCCAACGCCACCGCTTGGAACCCTTCCCTTGACAGTTTTCTGCTTCCTGATATTAGTGACTTTTATCTCCTTGGCACCGCTATTATCACACACATCCAAATACGCCCCTACAGGCAATGATTTCGTAACTTTCGCCCTTATCGGTTTCATCGTTATTAGGCCTCAACTTTTTCTACTACAACAAAACTCTTTGTTTTGCTCATTTTTCTTGTTTCAACAATTTTTACCCTGTCGCCTTCGACAGCAGCAATACATTCAGGATTATGAGCTTTTAACCTCGTCCTGATTCTCTTATATCTCTCATATTTTGGAACATATTTATAACCTGAACATTCAATCGTGACACATTTCGGCATCTTTGCCTTAATAACCTTACCAACAAACGTCCTG
This sequence comes from uncultured Methanosarcinales archaeon, assembly GCA_964491305.1. GTDB lineage: Archaea > Nanobdellota > Nanobdellia > Woesearchaeales > DSVV01 > CAZBGG01. The sequence goes on along the minus strand of CAZBGG010000018.1, from coordinate 2,148 downwards.
CCCCTTATGTTCCTCTGACCATGAAAAGGACATTTAACATCTCCTTCGCACTTTTCCTCAGGAACTTTAATCCCAAAACCTATATTTTCTGCTTTTTGAGCCAAAATAATCACCTTAACTTAACCCTTTCCTCAGGTCTTTTTCTTATCAAACTACCATCGAATCTGTATATTGTTCCTTCCATCTTGATTTCGAACCTTATTTGATCTTTTATTAATCTCCTTTCCCGGTCATCCTCGATGACAAGGGTGTTTTTGGTTTCATCGACCACCCTACCCTTTAACCCAATTAAACAAGGGTTAAGAGCATCCACGATTTCGATCTTAAAGCCGATGAACTCCTTTCTTAGAGTATCCATATTATCTTTGGATGCCTTCTTTTATCTCAATTGTTTCCGGCGCAAATCCAACGTCAACCAATGTGTCTCTCGCCTTTTGTTTATGATTGCCCTGCAGTTCAATTCTTCCATCCTTCCAGGTACCACCACAGGCGAGCTTGTTTTTAAGTCTCTTTGCAATGTCTTTCACATCAATTTCGCGAGTATTGATGCCATCAATCACGGTGTATGTTTTTCCAAACTTCCTTTTTATGTTATACACCAGGATTTTCTGCGCTTCTTTTGCAATCGTCTCACAAACACACAAATCCCTTGGCAGGCCGCACGTGTTGCAAATTTCACTCATGATCAGGCTTTCCCCTATTTTTTAGCACGGTTTTTATCCGCGCTCTTGTCTTCTTAATCTGTCCTATTTTGCCCGGACTCTTTACTTGTGTTCCGGTGGCAGTCTCAGCGTAAAGCTTCACAAGCTCCTCTTCCATCTCTTTAAGCTTTTTATTCAAATCATTCTCGGACATGTTTTTTATTTCCTTGATTTTCATTTTTCACTCATGCTAGCCTTTTTTGTTGTTTTTTTTGAGGCTTTTTTAGTAGTTGTCTTCCCAGTAGTTGATTTTTTGTCAGCCGATTTTTTAGTTGTCGACTTTTTAGTAGTTGACTTCTTGGTAGTTGACTTTTTGGCCGAGGCCTTCTTTTTTGTAGATTTTTTTCCTTTTGAAGAAGAACCTTCATCAGCCTTTTCTTCTCCCGCAGATTTTCCAGAGGTTTTCACCCCTTCATCTACACCAGAACCTGCTGAAGAAGTAATATCTTCAACCTCAGTAACCGGTTCATCAAACACATCAATTTTATCAAGCAAGTTTATATCACCAGGCATAACCCTCACCTGGATTCCTATAGAGCCGGTTTTTAGGAATGCAGTAGTGTACGCCTTCTTGACACCACTTATAGACAGTTCACCGCATTTCTTGAGATAGCCCTTATAAAATCTCCAATTCTTTGAGCGTTGACTTGGAACTTTACCTGAAATTATAATCTCCACACCATAGGCCCCGGACTTCATGCAATCCTCAAGACATCTATGGCCAATACTCTTAAAACGAGCGCTTCCGAATCTTTCCAGATAACTCGCAATAGTTTCCGCAATTATTGCAGGGTCTTGTTTCACATCTTTTACTTCATCTATCTCAATCTGAGGATTCTCAAGACCAAATTTCTTTTTTAACATATTCGTCAACTTTTTTATAGACTGGCCTTTCCTACCAACCACTAAACCAGGCCTCGCTGCTCTGACTATTATCTTTTCGCCCAGAGGAGTAACCTGAAGCTTAGTGCTACTCAGTCCAACACCTCTAAGACTATCCTTCACATAACCTTGAATCTGGTATTCTTTTATTTTCTGCTCTACGAGTTTTTTATGAATCATTTTTCACCATCTACATCTTTTGATGACTTACTCTTGGATTGTGATTTTTTTGCACTTTTCTTAACAGTTTCCCCCTCAGGATCTTTAGCGTGTTTCTCAGTTCCCTCAGTTCCAGATACACCATCCTGCGATTTCTCTGACCCTTTTTGGGAATCTGACTCTTTCTGAGAGGATGACTTTTTTTGAACAGATTTCTGAGATTCCGCAGCAGAGGCCTCGTCATCCACAGACATCATTTCTTCTTTTGCAGAGTCACCACTTCCTTTAGTATCCTCTGTCTTTTGTTCTTCCTTAGTATCTTTAACCTTTTGCTCTTCTTTAGTAACTTTAGTCTTTTGTTCTTCCTTAGTATCTTTAACCTTTTGCTCTTCTTTAGTAACTTTAG
>CAZBGG010000017.1:0-15289 GCA_964491305.1 uncultured Methanosarcinales archaeon | reverse complement strand
CAAAAGCGGTAGTTCGTATATTGATGACGATACCACAATCGATGTATCTTTAGATCCAGTAATCAGCACTCACAAAGTTACCTTTAAAGTAGTTGACTCTTCTACTGGTTTACCTATTGAGGGAGCGACTGTTTATTTTGATTGCTGGATTTCCTACACTGACTCAGATGGTTATGTTGTTTTTGAGGAAGTTAAGGAAGGCGATTATGGTTGGCAGGTTTCCAAAAATGGCTACGAAAGTAAAACAGGCAGTTCATATATTGATGATGATACTACAATCGATGTATCTTTAGAACCTATAATTCCTGCCTATTATGTGACTTTTAAAGTAGTTGACTTTTCTACTGGTTCAGGTATATCGGGAGCTCGTGTCGACTTTTCTTCAAAAGTAGGTTATACTGATGTTTTTGGTCGTGTAGTCTTTGAAGATGTTGAAGAAGGAAATTATGATTGGGAAGTTTCCAAAGATGGATATGAAAGCGAAAGTGGCAGTTCATATATTGATGATGATACTACAATCGATGTATCTTTGAATCCAGTAATCCCTACTTACGACGTTACCTTTAAAGTAGTTGACTCTTCTACTGGCTCAGGCATTACCGGAGCTCGTGTTGACTTTTCCTCAAGCACAGGCTACACCAACTCAGAAGGTCGTGTAGTCTTTAAGGATGTCGAAGAGGGTAATTATGATTGGGAGGTTTCCAAAGTTGGTTACGAAAGCAAAATTGGAAGTGTATATATTGATGATGATACCACTGTCAATGTTTCGCTTGAAGAAATTAAGGCACCAAAGCTGGACATTCCTAATCAATTTCTTGACCCGGATTCCGGGTTCAATGAAAAAGTAGTTGATCTTTGGAGCCATACTGTTGAGGGAACCGTTCCAATTGACGAACTTGGCTACTCTATTTTAGACCAATCAAATGAAAAGGTTGTTGAATGTCAAATTAGTCAAAATAGGTATGTTGATTGCGATGTAAAAGATGGATTTGAAGACACTTTTAGCTTCATCAAGGTACAAGTAGATGATGGCATTACCAATGTAACTGACAATTTCAAGGTTTATATTGTTGACAAGGAAAAAATCATTGACTTATTAAATCCACGTTGCGGTGATGTTGTTTCAGGAGTTGTTGAAGTGAAATGGAATTCAATTTTGGCTGATAAAATTGATATTGAATACACGCTCGATGGTGGGGATACGTGGAACACTATTGCTAAGGGCCTTGAAAACACTGGTTCCTATAAGTGGGATACTAGAGATTTCGAGAATCAGGCAACATATGATTTAAAAGTTATAGCAAGGGATGAGCAGGGAGAATATATAGGGTCTGATACAACAGATTGTCAGTTCACTATTTATAATAAGAGATTTGAGAAAGAGGATAGGGACATAAAAAGGCATTCCCTTTTTATAAATAGGGCAAGTTTTACAGAAAATGGAGAAACATTTGTTCCTGGTGAGTATGCAAATCTCTACATAAGTGTGAGTAATAACGGCGACTATGACTTGGAGGGCTTAAATATACAGGCTACTGCTCATGACTTTGGTGAAAGGGCCAGAGCAGGGCCTTTCGATCTCCAAAAGGGAGAAAGAGAGGTGAGGGTATTGAGGATTTATGTTCCAGAATATGTTTCTCAGGGGTATTATCCAGTGAGAATTACAGTATCAAATCAGGAAACAAAGAGAGTCATTTATAGGGATATTGATGTAGACTGATACTACTTGCGAATAGTGTGAAAACAAAAATTTTAAATACTAGGACTACATCACAGTCGTAATAGAGTGTCTCTCATATTAAGAAAGTAATTAGGGGGTTGGAAAAAAATGAATGGCAAAGGATTGAAGATTTTAATGATGATGGTAATTGCTTTGATAGCAACAACTGTCGCGGGAGCGTTACCTGTAACCATTGACAATGTAAAACTCAATGGAGATGATTTGCAGGCTGGGGATACGAATATCCTGGTAGTCGACAGGAACGAAGAGTACCAGGTTAGGGTTATCGTAACATCCACTGCAGATGTGGATAATGTTCAGATTGAAGCATCTATGAGAGGATACGACCATAGGGATATGGCCCAGGACATCACAGATGTTTTTGACATGAAGGCAAATAGGACCTATGTCAAGAATCTTGATTTGAGTATTCCTGAAAGGATGGAAAAAGATGTTTACAAGCTTAGGTTGAGGATTGACGACAGAGCTGGTGATACCACTTCAGAGGACTACTTTTTTGATGTTTCAAACAAAAGACACGACCTTGTTATAGAGGATGTGATTTTTAGTCCTTTTAATGAGGTGAAGGAGGGAAGAGCTCTTCTTACAAATGTCAGGCTAAGGAACTACGGAATGGTTGATCAAGAAGGAGTTAAGGTTGAAGTGAGGATGCCTGAACTTGGCATTGCGGCTGCAGACTATATCAATGAAATTGAAGAAGGTGAGTCGCTCAGTTCAGAGGAACTTTATATGAGGATTCCTAAAGGAACTTCTGAGGGCACATATGACGTAGAAATAGTAGCAGAATATCACAGGGGTGACAAGATAGAAAAGGTTACCAGAACCATAGATGTTCTTGGAATAGACGAACCTGTTGATGATGACAAGCCTAAAACTACCTTAACAGTAGGTCCAAGGGAACAGTCCGTTGAAATAGGAAAAAGTGCTACATATCCACTTACAATAACCAACGAAGGTACCAGCTCAAGAACATATGTTGTTAAGGCTGATGGTTATCAGAACTGGGCTGACCTGGAAGTGACTCCTTCAAAGATTGTTACATTGCAGCCTGGTGAGACAAAAGGTATCTACGTTTTCGTTTCGCCTCTGGAGGATGCAAGGGAAGGAGAAAATATGTTTAGCCTTTCTGTGGAATCGGAAGGTAAATCTCTTAAGGAGTTCAGTTTGAAGAGTATTGTTGAGGCTCCAGAAGATGTTCCGGTGGATGACAGGGTAGACATCAAGAATGTGCTATTGGTTGGTTTACTTGTTTTGGTTGTGCTTTTGGTTATCCTAGGGCTGATTATAGGTTTTGGAAAGCTAAGGGATAATGATAAGGGCTTTGAAAACGAGGACAACGAAACAGGGGAAACTTATTATTAGTTTTTCCTTGAATTTTTCTTTTTTTCTTTCAAGAGGTGTGAAAATCGGTCGAAGAAGTTTGCTATTGGTCTTTATATTTCTATCTTTAATGTTCAATCTAGCGTTGGCTGATTTTAGTGCTTTTTCTAGTCAAGGTACTATTAATTTATGCAAAGGTGACACGTATGTAGATGAGATTACCATAAAAAATGATAAAAATATACCTAAAATATTTAACATAGAACAGACTAACGAAGATTTATACTCTTATACGACTGTCTTTCCAAATAGACTAGCGTTGGATTCCTTTGAAAAAGGAACTGTTTATCAGGTTTTTTCCCCAAGGATAAAATCTCTTGATTACTACCAAAGTAAAGTTATTATCGAATCAGATGGGAAGAAAAAACTGCTCAAACAGGATATAAACTTTGTCGAATGTAAAAACATTGAAATAGTTGCTGCTGAACATAGCTATTCTAATTGTCCCTGTGTATCAACTATATATACATTTGAGATAGAGAACATAGGTGGATTTAGTGATACGTTCTACATAAGCATCGATATGGATGAGAGATATTATGCATTGAGTGAAGAAATTGCTTCCCTTCAGCCGGGAGATAAAAAAACTTTTTATGCCAATGTTCGTCTGCCTTGTGATTCGACAGGTAAGATCTCAATGGATTTGTTAGTTAGGTCTGGAGCTTCAGGTTTTGAAGCTAAGAAGCCCCTTTATCTAAGCTTAAGGGACGATTGCTATGATTTTGATGTTTCTTTTGGAAACATAACAAGAGATATTGATGATCAATTCATACTAAGAGACAATCTAACATATGATATGCTCGTAAATGATAGTTTCTTTATACCTTTTAAGATAAATAACAAGGGTGAATTTAGTACAAATTATAGTATAGATGCTGAAGTACCTCATTTTGTGGAGGTTCTAAGGCCTGATAGGGTTGTGGACATTAACGAAACATCCAATGGTTATTTATATATTAACTCTACCAATGTGACTGTTAAAAAATTTGAAGCTCTTATTAAGATTACTTCTGATGTAGGTCAATACTCAAAAAGCTATAGTCTGGAAGGAGAATTTATTGACCTGATTGAAGATGAACCACCATCTTTAGTTTATCTGTATGTTGGTTTAATTATACTTTTGTTAATCGCTCTTTTTTTGTTTATTTTTATAATGGTAAAAAGAAGAAGAAGAAAGTATGATTATCTTGAGATCTCCGCTAATGGAGAACCATTAAAAGGTATTGAAGAAAAGCCCAAGAAAGTTATTTCGAGAAGCAGCAAGTGGTATATTCTCTTGATTATCTCTATAGTTATATTATTCTTGATTTCACTTGGTTCGGCTTTCTGGTTATTCTGGTCTTCCTTTGACATTGGTGCATTGGACGGGATTAATGTAACACAGCATAACTTTTCACTTAACCAGACCGAGGATGTGGATGCGACAAAAGAAAAAATAATTGAACACTTAAATGACACGCTAAGTTATAATATGACTGATGAAGAAATTGAAGAGTATTCTAATCTTTCTCACTTAAATAATATCTCTGAAGAATCCAGCTTATTAAGGGTAACCAACTCGACATACGCTTTCTTAATGGATAATATTCTTTATATGATATTAGCCTTCATTTTGTTTTGTATTATGTTAATCGCAGTGATTTTTAGGCACAAGCTTGGCTTTTTTTTGTTTATTGATAAAAACAAGATTCTTGGAATTTTATTGATATTGGCAGGACTTATTATAATTATTTTCCTATTGACAAATTATGGATTATCTGGAGAACCAGAAGAAGGGAAAGAGGTTTTAGCCGATAATGAATTAAATTTGTTTCAGTTAGTTTATCTTATTATTCTGCTTCTCTTTATAGCTTTGATATTTATTATTGTTAAATTCATCTCAAAAGAAAACATTTACAAGTACTTTATAATCTCATTAGCTTTTGTGTTGGTACTGATGTTAATTACATTTTTATATTTTATACCTTCTGGTATCCCCCAGGAATTTGATTTAAAAAAGAAGAATATGACTGATTTTGAAGAAGGTTATGTTGGGGAAGAAGAGAACTTAACAGATTATGTGTGGACCAAAAACAACCAAAAAATTATAGATTTCGGGCCTTATATTAAGACCTATGATAACCTGAATTTCACACTTAAAACTACTGATGTAGAAAATATAACAGTTAACGTTGAAGGTACAAAAGTGATATTAGACCCTGATGAAGGATGGTATGGTACGAGGTTTATAAACTTAATTGCGGAAGATGAATTTGGTGGTGTTGCTCACAGTCCTGATATAAAATTGGTTGTTATGGATAAAGATAGTTGGTATGAGAGACTTCCGGAAGTGGCTTTTACTTTTTTATTAAATTTTTATATGTACCTTATTTATTTTGGTTTTTTGGTGCTGGTTGTCTTTTTGATTCTGGTTGGCTATGTGAGGCATGAAGGAGACCAAGGGAAAAATAAATAGAATCTTCGTTTAATATGATCTGTTTATCGTTTTCATGCTCTAGGCTTATTATGATTTTTTGACTCCACTAGTCATGATATATTTTTAATACGGAGATTTTACAAAATAGATTAATACATTGTAGAAACGAGCCCGGAGGGATTCGAACCCTCGACCTAGTGCTTACTTCTTGAGAGGATTCCCCTCTCTAATAGGAGGCACTCGCGCTATTTGTCCCAAAACAAAATCTCTTTAATTTTGTCCAGACTGCGCCACGGGCTCATTTGATTTTGGTTTTAAACCAATATTTAAATATGTTTTGTCTTTACTTCATTGAATGTACAAAATAAAGCAAATACCTGAAGATTTCTATGTCGAAGAAGTTTCTGTCCTTAAATTTGATGATTCTGGAGATTATTCCTATTATACATTAGAGAAAAAAAATTATACTACTTCCGATGCGATTTTATCAATATCTGGAAATTTGAGAATAAAACCCAAATTTATTAACTCCGCAGGATTGAAGGATAAGCGTGCAATAACAAGGCAGAATATTAGTATTTTTAAAGGACCTAAAAAAAATCTTGATCTAACTGACTTGAATCTAGAATTCTTGGGTTCTGGAAAATCCAGAATTAATGTTGGTTCTTTGGAAGGAAATTTTTTTAGGATAGTTGTGAGAAATATCACTGCTACTCCAAATAAATTATCTGTTGTGCCAAATTATTTTGATTCACAAAGATTTGGGATTAACGAAAATAATCACCTAATAGGGAGAGCTCTTATAAAAAAAGACTTTAAGGAAGCCTTAAATTATTTTTGTGAGAATTATGATGTTATAAAACATTTGCAAAAAAATCCAAATGACTTTATAGGCGCTCTGAGAAGAGTACCGCGAAGGGAGCTACAGTTTTATGTATCAGCTTATCAATCCTATTTATGGAATAGGTGTGTTAAAGAATACTTGAAGCTCAATCCTTCTTATGGGGAGAAATTTTCGTTTATTGGTTTTAATATGGAATGTGTGGATGGGGAAAAAGAAAGAATCGTAAATGCTCTATTAGAAGAAGAAGGCATTTCTTTGTCAGATTTTGTTGTAAGACAGTTTCCAGAACTTTCTGCAGATAGTCACGAGAGGAATATTTTTACACGGCTAAATGATTTGAAAATTTATACTATGGATAAAGATGATTTGAATCCTGGAATGTACAAAGTGACTGTCGAATTTTTTTTGAAGTCAGGTAATTATGCAACGAATGTTATAAAATACATGTTCGATTAGATGTTTTGGGTATTTATTCTGGTTTTTTATCTGCCCGTTGTGGTTGATTTCTATATTGTTATTGCTACTTTTTTAAACCTCTTTATAAAACACAGAAATATTTTTATACCTATATTAACTCTATATTGCCCAGGGTGTTAAAATGCAATGTGATATGTGTGGTAAAGATGATAAATTGTACCTTACAAAGATAGAGGGCACTGAATTGAATGTGTGTCGTAATTGCAGTCGTTTTGGTGTTGTTATATCAAAACCTCCTCGGGAGAAGGTTAAAGTAAAACCCAAGAAGCCCAAAAAGGAGGAGCCAGAGATTATTGAAACTATTGTAGAAAATTTCAATACTTTGATAAAAAATAAAAGGGAAGAACTAGGTCTTAAACAAGAAGAGTTATCTGCAAAACTTGCAGAAAGAACGTCTCTTTTACAAAAGATGGAATCAGGACATTTTACTCCTTCATTACAGATGGCAAGGAAAATAGAAAAAAGTCTGGGTATTAAATTGATTGAAAAAATTGAGGACAAACCGGGACCCACTGGGAAAAAAGCAAGCAAAAACCTTACAATCGGAGATGTGATAAAACTTAAGTAGGATTTCTTAATCTTTCTTCCTCTGGATGTGGGCTATTTTGTTTTAATAGATAGGCCATAGGTCATTAGGGTGGACTTAGAAGTTTACTAATTTATTTTTGGCTTTTATTTAAGGATGATTTGGTCAATTTAATCCTTTTTTAAATGTGTAAGAATATATGTTTTAAAACAATTATTGATTTTAATCTTATACAATCTTCTTTGAATAAAAAACTTAATAAATCCCCTTTTAATCCTTGGTGATTAGCCATGGGGGCATAGTATAATCTGGCTAGAATGGCTGGCTCCAGTCGATGGAGCGATGAGCTGCGGTTAATCTGCGGTGATGACTAAACCAATGGTCTGTTGAAGCCTTCGCTTCAGGGAAGAGACCAGCAGATCTGGGTTCAAATCCCAGTGCCCCCATTTTTTAAGTCTGGGACTTATTAGTTTGGTTTCTGATTAGCGCTCGTTTGTATTGTTGCCGGGAGGCATCTATCAGTGTTTTGGGGCGTGTTTTAAGGTTAAATTCATGTCTTAGAATGGTCCTTAGTTTCTATGTTCTTCTTTGCTTTTTCTTTTGCTTGCTCGAGAACAAATTTAAGTGATAAATTATTTTTAATGGCCAGTTTTTTGCAATCTTCAAATTCAGGAGAAACGTTAAGAAGTTCATTTTCTATATATCCCATTTTTACCCTTATATTTTGACCGTGTAACTCAATTTTTTCAATTTTTTCAATTACTTTTTTTCTCCTGGTTTCGTTGATCCTAACGCCTGTTGTTGTTGTTTCTTTAAAAATTATATTTACTAAATTATTTGTGTCTTCCTTGTTGCATATCACTGAAAGTTTTGTTCCTGGTCTTTGCTTTTTCATTTGTATTGGTGTAAAATATACATCCAAGGCATTTGATTTGAATAGATTTTCCATCGTGTTACCTAATATCTCGGGTGTACAATCATCTATGTTCGTATGTATTTCATCAGTGTATTCGTTTACTTCTTCTTGATATTGTTTTAATTCTTTCTTTTTGGATTCCTCAAGTATAAATGTTCTTAACATATTTGGATTTTTATCATTGCTTCTTGTACCTGAACCGTAACCTACAGATTTTATTTTTGATTCGGGAATACTACCAAATTTTTTTGAAAACCCTTTTAAGATAGCAAGGCCTGTAGGCGTTGATAATTCCATATCTGAATCTGTTGAAAAAGTTTTCATATCCTTTGCTATCTCCGATGATGCTGGTGCAGGAACTGGTAATTTACCATGCTCCGTTTCAACAAATCCACTTCCAAGGTTTATCTTTGAACAGATTACATTGTAGGGATTGATATTATCAATAAGTAAAACAGAACCTACTATATCGATTATTGTATCTATTGCGCCAATCTCATGGAAGTGAATCTCTTCAATACATGTTCCATGGACTTCTGCCTCTGCTTTTCCAAGTATATTGAGTATTTCAATAGATTTTTCGATTACTTTATCAGAAAGCTCGCTTTTTTTAATTATCCTTTCGATATCTTTTTTTTTCCTTAATGGTTGTGGAGAATCTTCTATTATTTCAAGACTTTTTGTCTTTATTCCTGCAACTTTTTTTTCTTTTAAATCAATTTTAAAATCAATTTTTAGCTTTGAGAGTTCCTGTTTTAAGTATGCTACATCTTGTCCTGAATCAATCAGGCTCGCTAATATCATATCTCCACTAACACCTGTTAAACATTCAAAATAAATTGTTTTCATTTTTTTTCACTCTGATTGTTAATGAGAGCTGCCATGTAGCCTGCTCCAAACCCATTATCAATATTAACAACGGAAACTCCTGGAGAGCAGGTGTTGAGCATTGTTAAGAGAGCACTAATGCCGTTTAGGTTTGTGCCGTATCCGACGCTTGTTGGAACCGCTATGATGGGCTTTGATACTAGCCCTGAAACAACTGAAGGCAGTGCACCTTCCATACCAGCAACTGCAATTATTACATTTGCCTTTTCGATTTCGTCTATTATTGAAAGAAGCCTGTTCAATCCAGCAACCCCATAATCATATCTCCTGGTGACCATTGAACCCATGCATTCGGCTGTTATTGACGCCTCTTCAGCGACCCCTCTATCAGAGGTCCCTGCTGTAAGGACAATAACTTTGCCTGTTTTTTTTATTGACTTCTTTTTATAAATAATCATTTCTGCTTCCTTATTTATTTCTATACCTTCCATATCCTTGATTTCTTGGAAATGTTTTTCTTCTGCTTTTGTTCCAAGGATAATGTCATTTTTTTTTGCCATTGATTCAAATATTTTTTTAACATCTTCCGGAGTTTTACTTTTACAGTAGATCGTTTCCGGGAAGCCTCTTCTTATCTTTCTTTCAGAATCAATATTTGTACAGCCAATACTGGTGAAAGAATTTTTCAGGATAAGCTCCTTTATTTCTTCTTTTGTTTTCTTATCTTCCTTGAATTCTTCAAGGGCATCATCAATTTTCATGTCGTTCACTTGTTTCAATCGATTCAATACCTGTTTCGTATATTTTTTCTTTTATCCTATCGAGGGAATTCTCATATTTTTTTAAATATTTAGTGGGAATCTCTATTGTAAGTTTGTTATTTTTTAACCTTGCTCTAGTATTAAATATATTTTCTTTTTTTAGTATTCTTTCTGTAATCTCAATCTTGGCTAATTTTTCCCTTGTTATAATGGAGTTGAAGGGTATCCTGGTTGCTAGGCAGCTATTTGACTTTTTGTTGTAATTGGAAAGGCCTAATTCTTTGGCCATTTTTCTTATTTCTGATTTTCCAATACTTGCTTTTTTGAGTGGTGATATAACGCCATATTCTTCAAGTGCTCTTATCCCTGGTCTTTCTTCGGTGTCATCGTCTGCATTTGTTCCATCAACAATATTTTTTCCAGGAATTGAGGATAAGATTTTTTTTTTGCAAATGTAACATCTGCTTTTGTTGTTCTTTTCTATTTCTTGGTCAATTATTCTTATCTTTATTATCTTGTGTCTTATGCCGATTTCCTTTGCTGTCTTTATTGCTTCGAGTATATCATCTTCACTTGTGAACTCTGAGGCAACTGTTATCGCTGTTGCTTTACTACCCAGTGTTTCATAAGATATTTTAGAAACCAGTGAGCTGTCAACACCTCCAGAGAAGGCTATACTCACCTCACCTAGATTTTTAATAATATATTTCAGTTCTTCAATCTTCATGGCTTATGAAAAAAAACCATGATTTATAAATTTATACTACTCTGTGTAGTTTTGGAATTTATGTTATTTTCTTTGTTCGTTAATATCAGGTGTTTAATCTCTCCGGCTCTGTCGGATTTTTTCATTTTTTCAAATTAAAAATATTAGATTTTGCGGTTTCCACTGTTCTTGTATCGAGACATTATGTATAATTTTCGTTTTATTGATGTTAAACCAAATTAATTAAATGTAGTTATCCTTTACTATGGGTTCAAAAAGTACAAGGGCAGCTAATACCAAAGACGGAATCTATATAATCAGTGATAAGCCTATAGTTAAAAGGAAGGGTAGAGTTATCTGTTCTGAAGACCAGGTTTATGAGAACTCATTGGATGATCTACTGAATAAACTTATCTCATCCAAAAGTACTTCCTATGTGGCTGAAAGAGATAATTTGTATGAAATAAAGAATGATGTCAAGAGGCTCTCTAAAACAGATGTTGATATGGTTGATTCTTTGATTGATGCTTATTCTTTTGATTCTTCTTACATTGCTTTTTTAAGGAAAAACAGGGCTATAGTTCCCGAAAATCCAGAGGATTTATTTGAGATATTAGAGAAGGCTTCTAAGAGGAATATTTCTAGAAAAGGAAGAAAAGAGCTTGCAAGGAAAGCTGATGATTTTATAAAGACTTATTTTTCTTTGAGTCCCCTTAAAGGATATCATCAGAATAATATCTTGAAAAAAGCCAGAAAAGTACCTGAAGGAAATGCTTATTCAAGATTAAAAGGAACAATAAGCACGGTAATTAATAAGTCAAACAGAAAATCCATTAAGAGGGAAGTTATAAAGGAGTTGAAGAATATATATAAGGATGGAAGGTATGACCTTATTGTTGGCGTTAAGACTGATGATGTTTCGCAAAAGGCTGAAATCGCCGAAAAATTGATGAATGATATCCATTCAAAGGATTTTTTTGTCTTTAAGAATATTCCATACATTGCAATCCCTTGTTCGAGTAAGGATATTGATAAAGTCTGTTTTTCTTTGAACAATAAAAAAAGGAACTATCTTTCAAAATTGCACACTTATGTTAACTCAATAGATGGTGCTCATGTTTCTGATATTTGTTATACCCCTGAGCTTTTCATGGAGATTGCCTCTGATATTGGTTTAAGTAAATTCCACTCAAATGTCAATTTGAAAAATTCCAGTTGGAATCTCCAGAATATACGTGCCCCTATTGCTTGGGAAACCACCAAAGGTGCGGGTAGCATGGTTCTTGTCGTTGATACAGGTGTTGATTATAATCATTTGGATCTTAATGGTTGTTTTAGGAAAAACAAAGGCTATAATTTCGTAAGAAGGGATGATGATCCTTTTGATGATAACGGTCATGGTACCCATGTGGCTGGTATAATTGCTGGAATAAAGACAGGGGTGGCTCCAATGTCTAAGCTTTCTGCAGCCAAGGTCCTTAGTAAAAGTGGGACGGGTACAACTACTGATGTGATAAGGGCGATTGATTATGCAATTGATAATAATTTTAGAATAGTGAATATGAGTCTTGGGTCTCCGCGCTATAACCATGCCTTTGGAAGCATTTGCAGGAAAGCCAATAATCATGGTGTCTCTTTGATAGCAGCGGCTGGAAATGATGGTTATGGCCCGGAATATCCCGCAGCCTATGAAGGAGTGGTCTCTGTTGCTGCTTTAACAAATGATAATAGGCATCCTAACTTTTCAAATATTGATAAAACAGTGGACATATCCTCTCCGGGTGTTAAGATATACTCTACTTTTCCAGGGAATAATTATAAAGAATGCACGGGGACATCAATGGCTGCCCCCCATATTGCAGGAGTGGCGGCTCTTGCCTCTTCTGTAAAAGGTTCTTTGACTCCCAACCATTTTGAGAAATCTTTAAAAAAAACAGCCTTTGAACTGGGAAGGGGTGAATCATATCAGAAGGAAAAATATGGTGCAGGAATTGCTCAAGCAGATCTATTGATTAATGGTTTATATAAATCACTATTTGGAGGGCTTAAACTATGGAAATGATTGAATATTCTCTTTTTTATAAGGGGGATGAGGAAAATTTTAGGCAGAATTATCTGGAAACTTTTCGTGGTTATGGCTGTCTTGTAAAGGATTATATAAGGTTGGATGAAGAATTACTTGTCATATTCTCTGGTCCTACTAAATACAGGAGTGATTTGGAAAAAATTGCTGAAAATGATGAGGATTTTTCGCATTTTGAAACTCATCCGCAAATAAAAATGATTAGTTCTGGCCCCCATCAGTCAGAATATCCCAAGGTCAAATTTTGATATATTGCTAATGTAGTCTAATATGTGTTTTTTGATAATGTGTTCAAACAGATTTAGACAGAGCAAAGCGCCATATTGTTTTTGAGTCTTGCTGTTCTTGATTAAAAATTAAACTAGCGCCAAATATTAGGCTCTTCATTTCGTCTGAGAGGGTTGAAATAAGCTTCAAATACTGTAAGAAACACACATAATTTTTTTCAGCCAGATTCTTTGATTTAAAAATCTTTGTCACTGGTCATAGTTACACAAAATATATATATGTAAAATGTTTACCTGCTCCTATAGTGAAAGTGGCTGGGTGTGTTCTTAGGGGAATTTAATCATTTGTTTGATCCCCCAACAAAATTGAAGTAAGTTATATTTTTTAGGGTGATAAAATGGCAAAGAAAAAGAATTCGATGTTTGAGCCTTTCCAGAAGATAACTGGTGTAAAAAAGGTTATTCGTTGTAAAAGTTGTGGAAAGAAGATGGAGGTAGATAATTTCAACAGGGCTCTTTGTGAAGAATGTGGTTATAGAGGGTCCAGGAGAAAGGAATTTGCTAAAGGTGAGTGCAATAAGGTTGCGAGTTCAGAGGCTTAATAGGTTTATTTATGAAGGAATTGGTAGTTACTTTCAGCCAAGGAGCTTTTTTGATGGGGCTCTTGGTCTTTAATTTTTCAAGATGATGCACGAAAAGGTTTATGATTGTTTAATTGTTGGTGCGGGCGTTTCAGGCTATGGTGCTGCGTTGTATTGTGCTCGCTTTAGGATGGATACAATCGTTCTCAGTAAAGATTTTGGGGGTGTTATAAATTGGGCAAACCATGTGGGGAACTACCCAGGTATCCCTGATATCACTGGTTTAGATTTGGCTGATAGAATAAAGAATCATGCTCTTTCTTACGGTGCAGTGCTAAAACTTGAGGAAGTTGAAAATCTTGATAAACTTGATGGGAATTTCAAAATCACAACTACAAAAGGAGTTTATTTATCAAAATCTTTAATAGTTGCTACTGGTAGCGAGAAAAGAAGATTGGGTATACCTGGTGAGAAAGAATTAGAGGGAAATGGTGTTCATAGTTGTGCTATATGTGATGGTTTTCTTTACAAGGGGAAAAAGGTTGGCGTTGTAGGAGGGAGTGATAGTGCTGCCAAGGAAGCTCTTGTATTGGCTGAGTATGCAGAGAAAGTTTACATCCTCTATAGGAAAGAAAGAATAAGGGCGGAGCCCATAATATATGAAAAAATATTAAGAGCTGACAATATTGAGATAATAAACAACACTAATGTTGTTGAAGTGAAAGGCAACAAAAAATTGGAAACTGTTGTTCTGGATAAGCCTTATGAAGGTATGAATGAATTGCTGCTTGATGGTTTGTTTATTGAAGTAGGGCACACTCCATTATCACAACTTGTTAGGACTGTGGGTGTAGAATTGAATGAAAAAGGGGAAATAATAACTGATAAAATGAGTCGTACCAATATCGATGGAATTTTTGCAGCCGGTGATGTTACGGATACGGAATTCAAACAGGCAATTACTGGTGTTTCCCAAGGCGTTACTGCAGCATATATGGCTTTTAAGTATAATAAGTCTAGACCATCTTAAGATCTTTGGTTATTTTGTCTATTTCTTCAGACTTATCCGGGCCTATTGCTCCACATGTCACCGTTCCCGGTTCGATAACAGTTCTCCCTGCGTCCGTTATGACTGATGTTACTAAACCATTGTCTTTTGATTGTTGTATATATTTATAGAGAGATTCTTTTGAATCTACATGCAGGGCAATTTTCTTACTTCCTTCCATCCTCCACTTTTTTATATGATCCTTATTTGACCTCATAACCGCTTCAACTGAGGCGTGAGCGGATTGGACCGCCATCTTTCCTTTTGGAAGCTTTAAATCCTTTCTTATGATAATAACTTGCTTGTATTCCATAGGGTTTGTCAGTTTTAGTGGTTTTTATAGGTTGTGATTTTGATTTGTTTGGTAAATCAACTTTTTTCATCGCAACTTTTAAAGTCTAGAAATAAGATATTATCTGTATAACATTTATTATTTATTATTTATTATGTGGGTTCGATTAAGTACTCAACATTCATTGTGCAAATATGTAACTTTTTTATAATACCTCTTACTCCTGGGAGTATTTGTGCCTTTTTGGCATGCTCAGCTCGCTGTGTATTTATAAGAATAACAACTTTTATAAATAGAGGGTGTGGCTGTCAATTTGTGATCAAATGGGTTCATTGGCCTCGTTTTTGCTGAAAAAAGTCGTTTAGGGTTTTTTTGGCTTAGTTGGCCGATATTTGGTCGTGAAAAACTTAATGCCCTGGTGGTGTAGCCTGGCCTAGCATGAAGCCCTGTCGAGGCTTCGACC
>CAZBGG010000016.1:0-15471 GCA_964491305.1 uncultured Methanosarcinales archaeon | reverse complement strand
GACCAGGAAGCTCCCGCTTCTAAGCGAAGCGAAAGCGGGAGTAGTTCACATGAGCTTGTTAGTATTTTTGAGTTAGATCATAAGAGTACGAGCCAGAATAAGAAAGAGGGGAAGAAAGAAATAAGTTCCCGAGGTGTTTCTGAGACCGATACAGATAATAAGCAATCAACAGAGAGTTTAGCAGATCTTGAAGGATTTGATTATTTTTAGAGGGAGGGGTGAATAATGGAAACAGCTTACAAGCAAGAAGAAAATTCGGATCGTGATTTTGTAGATTCTACAACAGGATTTCAATATATTACTTTTAGCATTGGAGAAGAAGAGTATGGAGTAGATATAACGTTGGTGCAGGAGATAATTCGTTATGTTAAACCTACTATGGTTTACAATTCAGATCCTGTTATAAAGGGAGTCACCAATTTTAGAGGTAGGGTAATACCTGTCATAGACATGCGGCGCAAGTTCAATTTACCAGAGAAAGAATATGATAGTTATACAGTGGTGGTTGTTATAGAGGTTGATGGTAAAACTATGGGATTGTTAGTTGATAGGGTTCTAGATATTACAAGTTTTACTGAAGAAACCTTGCAAGCGGTTGATCAAGAATTTGCGGAAGAAGTGAAGACACAATATTTGAGTTATATGGGGAAAGCTGATAATCGGATTGTCATGATCTTGGAGCCAACCAAGATATTAAGATCAGATGAATAATCTATTTTGAGGGGGTGATATATTCGTCCCCTTTTTAATTAAAAAACTAAAGGAGGTATATTCTTGAGAAAATTAATAACTTTAATTTGTATTGTAACTTTATTTGTAACGGGATGTATGCATTATGATATTGAGTCAGTAGTAAGGGAAAGTGGTGAGTTTGAAATACAGGTAGAAATAGAAATGGAAGATACGGTTGATGCACAAGCAAGAGGGATAGCATTACAAATAACCTTAATGAATTATGAATCAGGGGTTATAGGATTTGATGAGATAGATGAAAGTTATGAGGAAGAATATCAGGAGGCCAGAGAACAGCTTATGGATGATGCTGATGCTGATACGTGGCAAGAAGTAGAAGACGCTTACGAGCAAGGCGAATTAGAAGGTGAAAAGGAGCCATTTTTAACTACTGAAGATATGGCTAGAGATTTGAGGGAAGAAGGGTATGATGTGGCAGAATACGAGAATAGAGTGGTTGCAACAAAAAAATGGTCTGATTTTCGTGATGTGACATATACTTCAGAAGATAATGGAAATATTCCTGTATTTGATAGCACTTCTTCTAGTTATGTTTATCAGGGAGGTTTCTTTTTGGATGGAATAGATGATGATTTATTGGGCACATACCATATGGCAGATAAAGATATTTTAAACTATAAGGAAACAATAGCGATAGAAGGTAATATTTTGGAGCACAATGGGGTAGAAGTTCCCAGTAAAAATATGAGTAGGGATGTTTCTGGTGATACAAAAGCCATAAAATATGAACTATTGGACAATATATGGTTGGAGGGGGAAGAGGTAATATACGAGGAATTTAAAGTAGAATTTACATTAGATAAAGAGCCAATAGAATTTATGTATAAGAGGATTGCCGGTGCTAATCGTTACGAAACTGCGGTTCAGATAAGTCAAAACATAGATTCTCCTGAAGCAGTAGTTTTGGCGAGGGGAGATGATTTCCCTGATGCATTAGCAGGAACACCGCTTGCTTATAACCTTAACGCTCCATTATTGTTAACCAGAAGTGATTTGATCCCTGGTATTGTTATGGATGAAATTGACAGAATCAATCCAGAGTCGGTATATGTTTTAGGTGGGGAGGCAGCAATTTCTGATAATGTGGTAGAACAGTTAAGTGATTATTCGGTAAACAGGGTTAGCGGTCAAAATAGGTTTGAAACTGCCATTGAGGTAGCTAAAATGTATGACGAGAACCCCGAAAAAGTTTACATGGTTACAGGGGAGGAGTTTGCGGATGCAGTATCTATCGCTTCTATTGCAGCGATAGAACAAGCTCCTATAGTGCTTACTCATTCGGATAGGTTGCCGGATGAAACAAGAGCATACATTGAAGATGCGGAGGTTACTATCGTCGGAGGTAGTAATGCTGTATGTGAAACGGTTTATGATGAAGATTCTCGCATTTATGGAGCCAACAGAAGTCAAACCTCGTTAGAGGTGGTAAATGAGAAATTTGAAGAACCGGAGCAAGCCATGATAGCAACCGGAAGAACGTTTCCTGATTCATTAACAGGTGGTGTTTGGGCAGCTAACATGGATATCCCTGTAGTATTAACCAATGATCGGTATATCACTCAAGAAATTTCAGGAATGTTTGATAAACAGATTATCCTGGGTGGCAGTCAAGCTATTGAAGTAAAAGATAAATAGGTTTATTTTAAGTAAAGTGTTTGATTAAGGGAGGCTAATAAGTCTCCCTTTTTTATTGATCATATTTGTTATGACCCAAAATAGGAGGTGTTTAAGATGGAGGAAGCTCTGTTTAGTTCAAAATCTGATGAATGGGAAACTCCTGACGATCTGTTTTCAGGTTTGAATAAAGTATTTGGTTTCACCCTTGATCCGTGTGCAACAACAGAGAATGCCAAATGCCAGAAATTTTATACTATGAATGATGATGGGTTGAATAAATCATGGGAGGGCGAGTCTGTGTTTGTAAATCCTCCTTATGGATTAACCATCGGTAAATGGGTGCGGAAGTGTGCGGAAGAAAGTTCTCATGCCAGAGTGGTGTTGCTTATTCCTGCTCGGACAGATACCAAGTATCAGCATGAGTGGATATTTCCTTATGCCTATGCTTTGTGTTTTGTCAAAGGGAGGCTTCGGTTTACAAATAGGCTTTTACCCAGCTATGACAAATCGGGTAATTTCAAGAAATCACCGGCACCATTTCCAAGCCAAATAATAGTTTATTTTGAGATAAATAATGAACAAAAAAGTTTTTTAGAGGAATATGGAACAGTGCTCTGTTTGAAATAAAAATAGTAAAAAGGAGGAATGTCAATGTCGTCGTTTTATTCTCCAACCTTGCCGGGCGAATCGGAACGCCTTTATAGGCAAGGAGAGAAATTTATTGCGTATAATCGTCAACTTTTTTCTGAACTTCTATCTCCCGGAGAGAGGGTTTTGGATGTTGGTTGTGCTCACGGCGATCTTACCAAAGAAAGTTTTCGAGGTTTTGGGTGTAAGGTTACAGGTATAGATAAAAGTAATTGTATAGAAGAAATAGAACCCGAATTTGGTTTTGAATTTTATTGTAAAGATGTAGAAAAAGAACCGATAGAAGGTGAATACGATCTTATTCATCTGTCGTTGTTGTTATTGCATTTAGGTCAACTACCCCGCACTAAAGTGTGAGGCTTGCGGTGAAACCGAGACGCAAGCCTGGTTTTCTAGCCTAAGCTCTATGCGAGCTACGTTACCCGCGAATACATAGGTACCCTGGGGTGCTCCTCCAGCCCCATGCACTACGGCTAGTGGTTAAACAGTTCTGCAGGGTTAGGAACAGTGCTGCTAGTGAAAACCGCGGGATAACATTGGCGAGGAGGTTCTAACGGGTTTCGGGAGGTTCCCGCCTACGTACTAGGGTCAAAACCTCCCATTTTAAGATTTAACGTTAAAGGAGGTGTTAAAACAGCATTTCCTCCTTGGATTGAAATCCGAGGTTTCCATGCTGTAAATTCTATGAACCACAAAGACTTCTTTCTAAACTCAAGGATAATCTTGCCCCTGGGGGGAGATTGGTGATTCGTGATACTGATGATGGGCTTAAAATTATGCACCCCGGAGAAGAAATTTTAGAACAAATCATTGATCTTTCTGAGAAGCAACCCCAAATGAGTGATCGGCGTTGTGGGCGCAAAATATATCGTTGGCTTCATGAATTGGGTTTCCATATAGAAACCAGATGGGATCTTTACAGTATTGATGAATTAGGTCGGCAAGAAACATTTGAAGATCAATTTATTGTTCGTTGCCGGGCTATTTTTAATGAGACTGACTTAAAGGAAATGGAGCGATTATTGGAAAGGTTTAGAGATGTAATCATGGATGAACGAACTTATTATCATACCGGATATATGGTCTTTATAGGAAGCAAGTAAGTTATTTTTCTATAAGTTTTCTGTTGTACACAAGGCCCGCGATGTTTGAAATTCGCGGGCTTTTTTTATGTACGCAAAAAATTTATGAGAGGAGGAGTTTTTTATGTTTAGCGTCATTCTGGCTCATACGAGGTGTGTAGCTGATTCTATTTTAAGGGGGGGAAGAAATGCAAAATAAATGGAGTCCAGACGATATACGTCGTGCAATTTTACTGAAGAAGCGAGGGTATACATATGCGCAAATAGCATGCAAGCTTGGTGCTGTTAGTAAAGATTCCACTCGCAACATTATTAGGCGTAACAAGGATAAGTTTTTAGTTGATGAGGATTGTCCTGAAGATTTGGAATTACTGGAAGGCTTAGAGGATGAAGAGGAAGATATATGTCTGGAAGGCGATGACGATGACACTTATGAGCCCAAGGTTAACATAAAGGGGAATGGGTATGTAATTTCAAGTCGTGATCGGGAAATAGTGATTACTGAAGTAGAGTTAAAACGATTAAAGGAGATGTATTGCGGGGCGAAGTTAACGATAAACCAGGTTTGTCGCAACCTGGAGATTCCCAGGCGAGATTTTATTATAATCAAGAATGCGTTTGGGATAACAAAGGATGATATCCCGTTTACAGATCAGGAAGTATTGGAAAACGATTTGGATGTTTTAGTTGATGAACAGTTACTAAGACAGAAAAATAGATTCTTTTTGCGATTTGAAGAAGAACGCATCAAGCAGATGGAAAGAGATTTAGCTGCTTATATGCGGAAAGACTATTTCTTGGAGCGTATTGATGAGTTGGCACAAAATAATCGTAGTGAATGGCAACCTGCCGATTTGCCTTGTCGCAAGAAGGATGAAGGGCGTTATGTGTTAGAAATTCCTATTGTTGATTTGCATTTAGGTAAATTAGCGTGGGCACCTGAAACAGGTGAAAATTTTGATTATAAGATAGCATCTAACAGGTTTAGATATGTAATTGATGATATTATACAGCGTACCAGCGACTTGGATATAGACAAAATCATCTTTCCTATCGGTCAAGATTTCTTCAACTTTGATACGATGGAAGGTGAAACTGCTGCTGGAACACGTCAGGATAATGATGTGCGCTGGCAAAAGTTGTTCTTTAAGGGGGAGGAGTTGCTCAAAGAAGCCATTGATAAATTAAGACAAATAGCTCCTGTCCGCATTCTTTACGTTCCCGGTAACCATGATACCATGACGGTGTTTTATATGATTAGAACTTTGTATAATTATTATAAGGGTGTCGAGAATGTATTGATAGATGGTGATCCCCGTGGTCGTAAGTATGAGGAGTTCGGGAAATGCTTGATAGGATATGCTCACGGTGCAAAGGAGAAAAGTCGTATTTACCACATAATGCAAGCCGAAGCTCCGGCAGCTTGGGGGCGCACAAACTTTAGAGAATGGCATGTGGGGCATCTCCATCACGAAACAGTTGATGTGAAGGAAAACAGTGGTGTCACTGTCCGTGGATTATCAACCGTAACCGGCACAGATGCTTGGCACTATGATGCGGGTTACGTGGGAGTGCTTGCGAAGCACCAGAGTTTCCTGTGGCATAAGCGGGAAGGTTTGAAAACGATTTATTATACATATATTGAATAATATTGTCTGAGAGTATCACCAGAACAACTTATCTCCCGTCTTTAGGCGGGAGATATTTAACTAAATCGCCAAGAATTCTCCCGCTTCTAAGCGAAGGCGGGAGAATTTCGCATCTTAATTCATGTTTAGGGGGTAATATTTATGGCAGAAGAAGGATTTACACCTATGGTGCTTAAGGCTCCATACGAAATGATTAGTGAAGAATTAATGGGAGCATTAGAGGAAATAATGGGCTTTAACATGGTTGATTTTAAAGAGGGCATGTGTGACGGTTATCAGTTTGATGGTTTGTTTGCTGAACTCGCTGAAGATGGGGTTGTTTTTATATTAGAAGAAAAGGATGCTGACAGGTTCTATGATATAGAATATTTTTTTGAAGGTGAAGTTCCTTTTGATAGTGAAATAGTTTTTGAGAGTGAAGATGGGGTGTCTTATATAATTGTGAGACATCACAGGGTTGATTTTGATATTGAATATGAAGTGGCAGGTGGTGAAAGAGAGCAATTTTTAACAAAAAGTGAAATAATGGAAATTAAAGAAGAAAGCTCGTCTGCGGAAGAATTCATGGAAGAAGTTTTGAACTCTTTTCGTGATGTGGCTTCTATTAAAACTATAGCAAATAGTAAAGCAGAATGTCCCGAATGTGGAAAGGGTCATTTCAATTGTCTTCCTGTGAAAGATGTGGTGCCGAAAAATAAAGAAATAATTTGTATTAAATGTTTGTTTGAAAAAGTGGATGATGAACGCTATTCAGTTGCAGATGTGTTAGAACTTATGTTTACAAATAAAACAAAACATGAGTAAGTTGTATGTTTTAGTAATCTCTCTCCCGCCCATAGAAAGGCGGGAGATTTTTGTCTAAAGAAATCAAATAACAAAAACTTCTCGTATTAAATCATCTTCATCTATATTTTCATTTTGTCTATTCCAAAATCTATCGGCAGCATCTATCAAAGCCATACAATCAAATTCATGCAAGTTCTTGATTTTTTCAATTAATGCCGGCCCATCTATTTCCCATTTGGTATCTAAACGATCAAATTTTATCCCGTCATCAATTTCAGCCCAAAGAGTATTAGCAGAAAAATGGTCACTTATTGTAGCATTTAATAGATCAGCGATAAGTTTTGCTTCGTTTAGCTGTAAAGGTATTCTTTTGAGTGCTCTTTTGTAGAGTGTGTAAAGGCGTTCCAAGTCTTGGTTGATAAGCAGCGATCTGGATCCTCCCTCACGCTCTCGTTCTTTTAATTCGTTTTCGACCTGTTCATTCAGGTAAAAAGATACTGTTTTGCCGGTCATAAAAGAACCTCCTTTATTGGTTGAAATGTTTATATTATGAATATATTAGAAATATATTAGAATGTCAATAGGTGTGGTTTAGGTACGAGGAGTTGTGGTTGGGGGGGGTAAATCTTATTATTTCAAGGGAGGGAATGTATTTATGAATAACAATGATATAAGCATGGAAAAAGAGTGGATCAACAATACACATATATTTGATGATATAAGATTATATGTAATAAGTACAATGAGTGGTTTATCTGGAGCAAGAATCTATAAAGTTGGAGAGGTAGAAGGAAATAGGTTGATGATTTTAAAAATACAAAAAAAACATGAAAGAGAAAACCATGAAGAAGCTTATGAACGTGCTATTGAAACGGGGTTAGAGGTTTATTTACCTCGTTTATTAAAGCATGTATGCAAAAAAGATTGTTGGGGTGAGGTTAGCTATTTTGATCTATATGAATTACTTGGAAATAATACTGATTCAACAAACACATTCAATAAAGCGTTTTTTGATGAAGACATTATTACAGGAAAAGTGATGAAAGAGGTTGTTGGTTTTGCATTAAACTGGAATAAGCCACATAATATTGTTTCTGGAATAACTTTAAAGGATTCTCTTAAAAATTGTCTTGGGTCAGGATTTGATGATAAAAAGTTTAGAGATGCATATAGTGCTTTAAAGTTACCTGAAAAATCAGATTTGTTTTACATATATTTAGATGAACAGAAAACAGTTTTACCTAATCCATATTTATATTTTCTTAAGAGTGGCAATCAAAAAATAGATGAATATCAAGGTGTTTCGCATTATGACTTGCATGGTGATAATATTATCATCCATAACAGTGCTCCGAGATTTATTGATTTTGTATACAAGGAAGCTGTCAATGTTTTCTATGATATTAGATACTTGGAAGTACACTTGTTAATGGATAAATATGATTTCAAAGAAAAAAACAGGTGGTATTATTGGATCGAACTTTGTGATTCATTAACAAGGGATATGTATGATGTTGATATTCCTAATGGGCAAGGCAAGTTAATATTAGAGAATGTTTTGATTCCGTTACGCAAAGAGATTGCTTACCTTATGTTTAAAGATAAAAGGAATATGCATTTTTCCCCAGCTTTTTTTGTGGCTGGTGTTGCTGCGGGATTAAATTACTTTCGTAAATCTGCAGATATTAATAAATCTTTAGCTGCGTTCATATATAGTGCTTATAATTTGAAAAGATTGTTGCAACACAAAGAAATCAAATCAATTCAACCGAAAACTGGTGTGCAGGCTTATAATATCGGTGGTATGATTGATAACCCCAAGGGAGGCATAAACAAGATTATAGGTTCAGATTCTTATAAAAATAGTGTGACCATTGGAAATAAAAGTAGCTCCAATATAACACATGGCCTATATGATTTTGTTAAGGCTCAAGATGAAGTTTTGTATTCTTTGTGCATTAAAATGGAGAAAAAACTAAAAACAGAGCCGACCCAAGCTTCAAGAATGCTTAGGGACGTAATAGAAAAGTACGTTGGGAATTGTTTGTCGAAGATGGGAAAAGGACCGGGTACAGATTTGCATGGAAGCATTAAAAAGTGTTTTGAGAAATCCAAGGCTGAGCAATGGAAGGCTCTTTCCTTGCATAGCATGAGAGATTTTAGTAATAATTACAATCACAACCTTAAAACAAATGTATCAAAGGCTAGTGCAAGAGATGCTATTAAAAATGCAGTTGCTTTACACCAACTTCTTTTTAGTGAAGCATTTATATTGGACGATTTTGCAAAAGCTGACAATAAAATCAAAGAAATATTGTCCAATTTCTTGCAAGGCACTGGAAAGGTTTTGGATGATATGGAGATTGTAATTCAGGATGATTCCCAAAAGCTAAAAAGTATTTTGGGAAGATATTTGAATTGGTTGTTTAAAGAAAACAAGATGTATGTAAAGCATCAAAACGGTAATTCTAAAACAACGCAAGAAAAGATCGGGGAGTTAGAAACTATAGGTTTATTGGTACCCTGGCAAAGTGAAGCACTTTATAAGATAAACAATTTTATTGTTAACACTTCAAACGGAAAAGAACACAACCAAACAAGGAAGCATATACCCAGATTGTATGCTGTTATGAAAACTTCCAGCACGATATGGGGGAAGGTTTATGGTTATATATTCGATGAAGATATGATTATGATAGGTGATTATAAGCCCATAGAAGTTTTGGATATTGATTACGAGGAAGGGTGCGAAAAAAAGTATAAATGTATATATGTTGACAATGTGAGTGATGAAGATTATTATGTTGTTCGCCAATACAGAAGGGGAGAAATATTAGACGGTCTTTTTGTAAGTAGAGGTAAAAACATACAAAACAAATTAACAGATGAAGATCATAATTATCATATATCGTATCACAATATAGATGTAGAAGAAGATAACGAGCTTTTATTTAAATGTTACTCATTAAAAACCAAAGAATACTTTTTAAATGATCTGGATATGACAGATTATAGTGTGCTAGACCGGTTGTTAATAATTAGAAAGATAGCAAACAATCTAATTGAGATGCATTCAGAGCATATTTATCATCGGGCACTTACTCCTTCAGTTATACATGTAAGCTCCAAGAAAAACCAAAAGTTTTCGGTTAGAAAAAGTGGTTTTGAATACTCGAAAGACTCAATGGAAGAGGACCCCAAACAAACAGTTTTGGCTAAAGTTCAAAATAGGACTCCAGATAATTTTTATGCTCCTGAGTTAAATATAGCTAGAAGTTCGGAAGATGTAGATTGGAGTAAGGTTGATATTTATGCCTTAGGAGTTATTGTGTTATATGTTTTTGATATTAAAGAAAACCCAATTCTTTACGTTGATGATCTAGAAGAAGAGTGGGGACTTTCAGAAGAATTCACCCAAATAATAGACTTGATGGTAGAAAATGACCCCTCTGTGCGTCCCAATTTGGAAACAATAATTTCATGTATTGAAAATGAAATTAACCAGCATAACTAAAACATGTTTAACTAATTTTCTATTAATATTCCCCTATCTATAATTGGTGGGGAATATTAATAGAAAAAAATGATTTTGAAAGGAGAAGAGAATATGGAGAAGCTTAATTTCAATCTTTGTCATTGCTATCATTTAAACAGGGTGTTATATAGAACACAAGATGATAGATCCATTTTCTATGTTGCTTTTGATGAGGTAGAAAATCGTGAAGTAGGAATAAAATCAATATGTGTTTCCCCTGGTGAGTTGAAAGCAGTAAAAAGTGAAGCATTAATTTTAAATAATCTATCTAATATTTGCAACTCTGTGCCGTCTTTATATCAAACATATTATGATAAAAAAAATAAGCGATTTTATTTAATCATGCAATTAATCAACGGGAGAACTTTAGAAGAAAAGATGGTAAATAGGTTGTCTATTGATGAATGTGTAAACACTATGATTAAGTTATGCGATGCAATAGCTCCCCTACATCAACAAGGCTACCAACACAGAGATTTAAAGCCAGCTAACATTATGATGAATAACAGGGGAGATTTATATATAATTGATTTTAATTTAACCCCGAGGCTGCCTTTTAAGGGTGAAGGTACAGAGTATTATCGTGCACCAGAACAATCTGAAAATGTACGAGGGGTGCCAACAAAAGACAATGTTGATGTTTTTGCTATTGGATCAATTTTTTATGAAATGGTTACAAAAGAAAAACCTAACTGGATACCTTATAAAAAGGGGCCTTCTGCAGGTTATAGTAAGTTTGTTTCTCCTGTTGAGGTTTCACCAACCATTCCATCAAAAGTCAATGATTTGATAATAAAGTGTATGGATATTGATCCCCAGAAAAGGCCTCCTGTGGGTAAGTTGAAGAGTGAATTGAAAAGTTTAAAGAGATTTTTGTGAGTGTTTTAAATTAATAAAAATGGAGGGTGATTCTATGCTTAAAGAATCTTATAATCAGCTTATGACTTGGGAAGAGTTGGATGATAGATTTTTGGAAGGATATGATAAGAATATTAATTATACAAGACTGCCCGAAAAACTTGAATTCCATGAAACTTCTTTATCATTTGGGCACCAAAAAGGAGGCTTGATTGATGAAGATTCCAGTAATAAAGAGAAATAAAAATGTTAAATTACATGATGATAATAATACCGTTTGGGTTAAAGGGTTAATTCCTTTTGTTTGTACGGATAGATTTTTTTCTGATTGCGAAAAGTTAGATATTCATGAAGATAATTTGTTTATACAAATTGCAGGTAAAGCGGAAAGAAAAAGAAATAATGTGTATTTAATAAGGAAGTATAAAGATTATTATTATATACTTCTACAGGAAGCTATAATGGTTTGTAGATTATCTGAAGAAGGCTATATTTTAATTGTTGCTCTTAAAGAAAAAACAGTTAGAGATCAAAATAATTTCATAAAAAGCTCTATAAGGTTGCAAACACAAAAAGGTGGTTTGGTTGTTTATGGGAAAAATATAAAAGGTGCTCCTTATTACGTTGAAGATGTCAAGAAAGTTTATAATAAGTTCAAGAAAAGTGTAAAAACTATAGAAAAGAAGCTAATAGAGTTAGAAAGGGAAGAAGATAGGAAGCAAGCTGTTGGTAAAGATAAAAAGGCATTTCATAAACTTTTATCAACCATTGAAGATTATTCTCTTGTAGAAAACAAAAAAGATAAAATAGAATCGGCTCAAGCTACCAGGATTAACTATAGTCACTTTGAGTCAACAGAGCGTTTATGGAAAATGACTTACAAGTTTTTTGTTAATGGAATAATAGATCAAACTGTTTACGGGGTGGGAACCAGGGTTGAAGTTATTACTAACGAATGCGATGTTGCGGGGTATGCTGGCACCATACATGAAATTGATTTAAACACTACTCCTCAAAGTGTAACAATTATTTTTGACGATATTTTTAATACAAGGGAATTGTTTGAAAGTGGCTCAATAAAGAAGAAACACAATCCAGTTCAGTATAATGTAAGAAAAGCTGTTCTTGATTCAATAAAAGAGGATCCTGAGTATGGTGATCATATTGATAATATTTTCTGCAAACATAATTATAAGGGTTTTCAAGCTATAAATACTAAGAAGATAATTAACAGGTTATTATCATCATCCCTGCCTCCCAACAACAGTCAGATAGATGCTATTAAACGTGGTATAAAAGTTGAGGACATGTTGCTAGTGTTGGGCCCGCCAGGGACTGGTAAAACTACGGTAATACTTGAATGGGTGAAGTATTTTGTTGAGAATAATAAGCGGGTGTTAGTGGCTTCTCAAAACAATAAAGCAGTAGATAATGTTTTGGAACGTCTTGCAGAAGAAGATATAGATACAATTCGAGTTGGGAGCGAAGATAAGGTTCAATCAAACCTACACCATCTTCTTTATGATGCTAAAGCTCATGATTTGCAAAACAAGATATTTAATGCAAATGCTTTTTATGGTAACAAGATAGAATTATTACAAAGGGAACTTCATGTTTTCAAGGATAAGATGGATGAGTTAACTTCTATCCATAGTAAAAGCCAACATTATTATCAAGTATTGGAGGAACTATATAAAGTTTTATATGAAAACTACTTGGCAAGACTAAACAAATTATTTGAATTAGACCAGAAACAAAAAAGCAAACTTCAACGAATGGAGGAAGCGTATCTTACAACTCAGGAAAGTGAGAAAAGTAATTTATTCACACAAAGATTTGATAACTTTAAAGCTTCCTGGTTAACAAGTAGAATAACTAACCTGCACAATGCTAATGAAGAGGTTGTTAGAGAGTATAATGGGCTTGTTGAGGAAATGAGAAGATATTATGAGTCCGAAATCACTTCTCCCAAAAAGCATTTGCTTGCATTGTTTCAAGAATGGGATGATATATGTTCTACATTAAATGATATAGAGGTTGATATTTTTGATGATGCTATAACAATATCTGTAGATAATGTAGCAGAAGCTGATATAAAAGCAATTGATACTAAGAAGCACATACAAGAATTGATTGAGGAGTGTGATCGTTATATTACCAGACTATCTGGAATAGGCACCTCTCTTCAAAAGTGGAAGGCTTATTTAGATGAAAAGAAAAATTTGGTTTTATCTAAAATTATTTTAGAATCTGTTGATTTGGTTGGGGCAACTTGCATAGGAATTAATAGTCAAAGACATTTTAAGGATTTAGATTTTGATGTGACGATAATAGATGAAGCTGGGCAAATACAGGTTCATAATGCTATTGTACCTATAAGTCGTTCAAGGAAACTGATTATGCTTGGGGATCATAAACAGATCCCACCTATTGTTGATCCAGATATTGAATTGCAATGTAAAGATGCTGGAATAAAAACAGAATTGTTGGAAAAAAGTTTTTTCGAATATCTATATCCTTTATGTAACGATAATAATAAGGTGTTTTTGGATACACAATACAGAATGCCTTCACAAATTGCTTCTTTATTAGCTGAATGTTTTTATGCAGATGTGGGAGAGTATAAATCTTTTACAAACAAACAGGGTTGTCAGACAATATTTCCGGAATTGTTTAATAGTCCTTTTGTTTTAATTGATACCACAAAACATGCTGAAAGACAGGAAAAGAGGTCTGACGAAGGTGGTTATTATAATGAATACGAAGCTTTAATTGTAAACAAACTAATCGAGAAGATTGTTTCAGAGCTTAATCCTGAACAAGATAATTGTATATCAATGAAAGACATCGGAATCATCTCTCCTTACAAACAACATGTATTGTATATGCAAGAAAAGATACTTTCTCAATTTCCAAGTATGAACAAAGATGATGTAAAATCAATGGTTGCTACATTGGATAGTTTTCAAGGACAAGAATGTAAACTAATTATATATAGTTGTACAAGGAGTAATAATATATCGGCTGAAAAGAAGCGTATTGGTTTTTTAAAGGAGCTACGCAGGTTAAATGTTGCACTATCTAGGTGTAAACAACAGTTAATATTTATAGGAGACTTAGAGTTTTTATCATCGTGTAATTATGAAGAATATGATGATAATGGCAATATAGAAAGCGAAAAGGAGTTTGGGAATTTCATAAAACGTATGATGGATTATGCTCACGATGGGTATGCGGAAATCGTAGATAGTAATTCAATTCAATAGTGTGATTGGGGGATTGTATATGAGTGATTTTAAGAATTGTTCTTTTGCAATATCTGATCTTTATAGAGAATACCCTGTTTTTTATGAAGCTGGATATATGTATTTTTGTGCTCCTGTATATTATCCAATTATGGAGGTTGAAGCAACTTTGATAGAAGCAAGCAGCGAAGAATTTGAAACATTAGAACAGACGGTTTTAGAGTTGCTTTATTATGGAGTTTCTTCTCCTCATATAATAGCAGATATTATGGGGTTAGAAGTAAGTTTCACTGAAAAGGTGATCAATATTTTAGAAAGTTATGGGCATGTGAAAGACACAAAACTAACACCAATGGGGATAAAGTCGGTTACTAGCGAGGTGAACTACAAAAGGTTTGAAATCAAACAAAGATTTCAGGTTGATCCTTTATTTGAAACTTTGCTTAAACGGGATATGCTACAACAACAATTACTGTCTTCAGATGAAACTGATAGTAATTATGTGCATATTACCAACTTAAATGAACATCTGAGCTTTGATAATTTAAGTAAGCTATTATGTGATGATTTGACAGCATACAAAAGGGAAAAAGAAACGGTTTTAAATGCGAATGCAGAAAAGGTGGAATCTGTTAGTTTGAAAAATGAATATTTCACGCCTGCCTATTTACTTAAATTTGAGTATATTGATGAACCAATTGTTATTTTAAAATGCAGAAATGAAGGCAAGAAATTAAATACTACAAGTCCATTTTATTGGCGACCAGTATCTATAACCGATAAAACTGCTCAAAATTTGTCATTGTATGAACAGAACATAAATATAGAGAATATAGAAAAATTTAAAGATTTAAATGGTGTTGTATCTACTATTGCCAAACAAACTAGTGAGATGTTGGATAATAATAAAGTATCCAATTCTTTGAGTTTTAACTTGGAAAATGATTGGTGTATTAATCCTGAAAACTTATCTTATAGAATCTATGATACAATGATAAACATTTTTGTAGATCCTCAAGATATAACAAATTTAAATGAGTCAAGACTTAAGTGGTGGTTGAGAACGCTTTACAACTATGATATCGGTTTAAACCGAGCTAAACCGTATGTAAATTTCTCACTAAACAATTCATCCATGCTAACCTGTTATGCTACAACAAAAAATTCAAATTTCATAAATATTATAAGATACCTACAAGAGGAAGAAGGCGGGACAGAGCGATATGATGAAATATATTTTCTTTGCAAGGAATTAACCAGAGAGGGTGTTTATGACGGCAAATTCTTGATTAACAAAC